>CABXRK010000060.1 GCA_902514625.1 uncultured Bacteroidota bacterium | reverse complement strand
ATCCATATAGAATTAATAGGTATTGAATAAAAAAAACTTAATATTAAAGAAAAAGTGTGCCCTAAAGTAAAAAAAGTCACTAGTATTATAAGTTTTTTAATGGTTTTTAAATTAAACGGAGCTGTTAATGCAACCAAAAAATATAAGTGATCTAAAGCGTTATAATCTAAAACATGATTTATTCCTAATTCTATGTAAAACCAATTAATTGTCATAAAAATTTAATTTAATTTCCTCTCTTTTTCTGAATAATTTCATATGCTTTTTGCACCTCTTGAAATTTTTCTTGAGCCCCTTTTTTAAGAGCAGGATCATTACTTCTTATTTTATCTGGGTGAAATTTTTTTGCCATTTCCCTATAAGCTTTTTTTACTTCAGAATCTGAAGCATCAGGATCAATTTCTAAAATTTTATAAGCATTATCTGCCTGTTTTATAAACATAGCTTTTATACTTTCAAAATCAGGTAGTCTAAGATCTAGATAATTAGATATTTCAGATAACTTTTCTATTTCTATACTTGAAATTTGACCATCAGAATTAGCAACTCCAAAAAGAAAATGTAATATCTGCAATCTAGTTTCGTAACGAGTCCTATTTTTAAAAAAATATGTTATTTTTTGAATATTTTGCTTTTCATTCTTTATTTGAATATTAAATTTTGAAAAAATATTTTCCGCGTAAACTTTACCGTAATTACTAATAAAGTAAGTTCTTACAAAATTTAATTCATTTTTTAAAACTTTTCCATCAGCTTTGATTAATATCGCGGCTAAAGACAATAAATTTAATTCAAACTCTTCGCTAGATATTTTATTTTGACCAAATCCATTTACGCCAAAAAACTTCCTTTCAATAAAGCTCCCTATAAAATATCCTATTATTGCCCCAGCAAATCTATAATAAGTATATCCTAAAATTGCTGCAATCCACTTAATCATAATTTAAATAAAATTAAATTTCAAATATAACTCTATCTTTAAAAAAAACTTAAATCATAATCGAATATAAAATTTAATTAATTTAAACTTTTTTTATCTTTACAAAAAAAATAATTATGTATCCTGAAGAACTAGTAAAACCGATGAGAGATGAACTATCCTCAATAGGCTTTGTACAATTAACAAATGAAGCAGATGTAAAAAAATCTATAAATAAAGACGGCACCACACTTGTAGTTGTTAATTCTGTATGTGGATGCGCGGCAGCAAATGCTCGACCTGGAGTCAGAATTTCTTTAGCTCATAAAAAGATTCCTATTAATCTGATTACTGTTTTTGCTGGTGTTGATATTGAAGCGACTAATACAGCAAGAGCTTTAATGGTTCCTTTTCCTCCATCTTCTCCTAGTATAGCTTTATTTAAAGATGCAGAATTAGTACATATGCTTGAAAGACATCATATTGAAGGAAGATCTGCTGAAATGATAGCTGAAAATTTAATTCAAGCCTACGAAGAGTTTTGTTAAAATTATTAAGCTTCATTCTTTCTTCTTTTTTCTATTTAGTTTTTGGTTTTTTACTGCTTTTTTTCCATTTTATCCAATGGATCTGTTTAAAATTTGTAACCTCTGATACTCAAAAAAAGTCTGTTGATTTATTATGCTTTTTTATAACCAAATGCTTTAAAATTATAAATGCCAAAATCTCTTTTCAAAATATTGAAAGCATTCCTGAAAAAAAAATTAAAATTTTTGTTTTAAATCATCAAAGTCTTTTTGAAATACCTCCTTTGATTTGGTATTTACGAAAATTTAATCCCAAATTTATCAGTAAACAAGAATTAGGTAAAGGAATTCCTAGTATTTCTTTCCATCTTCGAAATGGGGGATCAGTTTTAATTAATAGAAAAAATAAAACCGAATCCTTAGAAAGGATTAAAAAATTTTGTAATGAAATTAAATTAAATAATTCATCTATTATAATTTTTCCTGAAGGAACCAGATCTATATCAGGTGTTCCAAGAAAATTTAAAACAAATGGATTAAGAATTATAATGGAAGAGATT
>CABXRK010000059.1 GCA_902514625.1 uncultured Bacteroidota bacterium | reverse complement strand
GCTTGCAGATTGGTTGTTGACACAGGCGTACATGCAAAAGGATGGACAAGGCAACAAATGATTGATTATATGTCTAAAAACACAGCTTTATCAATTCATGAAGTTACTACAGAAACAGATCGATATATCTCTTGGCCAGGACAAGCTTTGTCATATAAAATAGGAGAAATAAAAATAAGAGAGCTTCGTAAAAAAGCAGAAATAGCCTTAGGAGAGAAATTTGATATTCGTGAATTCCATGAGGTTATTCTTGAAGAGGGAACCATAACACTATCCATTATGGAAAAACGAATAAACTCTTATATTCAGAAAAACGGAATTTAATAGTGAAAAGTAATGTTTTACTTTATAAATTCATATCTACATAAATATTAAAAATAGAGTCAATAAAATAATTGATAGAGAATTATTTGATATTGGTTTTAAATTGAAGGATGTTCATTGTTCTTCTAAAAAAGAAAACTTTATCCCCCTTAAGAAGGGGGATAAAATAAAAACTTAAATTTCTAACTATTTAGTTCATCAACTTCTTTTTTCATTTCACCTGCAGCTGTTCTAGTATATTTGAGATGTGAAATAGATTTTTCTTTATCTATCTCATCCTTGATTATATTATTATAATGTGTACTCAATTTAGAAATTGGTTTTAAAAGATTAATAATTTCTTCTAATAGTTCTGTTTCTGTTTTATCGTTTTTCATAATATTTATAATTGCTATTTTTAAAATGAACATTTTGAACATTAATCATTCGTTTTCTTTTTAAGAATTTTTATTAGAATCCACATCAGGAGATAAATTAAATATATTTATTATCCTGGCATAAAACCTTTGGGACTTAGCTCAAGAAAACATTAAAGAAGTAGACAACAATAAAAAAGCTAATTTTTTCATTTCAAAAAATCTAACATTAAACTGCTGTAACGATTTTTCTGGATGCGTTCTCTCCACCCGCAACTATATTATGTGCCCAGTTTGCACGGAACTCAAATTAAATTTATGAAAATTTTATTTAAGTAAATTAATCTTAATTAGACTTATAATAGTGGGCGCGAAGGGATTCGAACCCCTGACCCCTTGGGTGTAAACCAAGTGCTCTAAACCAACTGAGCTACGCGCCCTTTCAAGTATACCAAGGCTTTCAGAAATTATGTTAAAAACTTGTGTTCTTACTTAACCTTTTTTCTAGTACAAAATATTGAGCGAATATATACTTTTTAATTATTTAAATCAAACGCGACAGCTCTCCAAAAATAGAAATACTATTATTTTGGTTGTGAATGAATAGTTTTAGGTTCTTTCCATTCTTTTGCATTTTCAAATTGCTCACCTAATCCTGCAGGCTTTTTCCTTGCTTCTACTATGCGGTAGTTTATTGCTATTTTTAAAGAGTCTTTAATTTTTTTGTAGGCTTTATTTTCAACAAGATTATTAAGTTCCTCTTTATCAAAATTATGGTCATAAAGTTCGTAACCCAAAATACCGTTTTTACCCCATTGTATAAATCTATATCGATCAGTTTTTATAGAATATCCTTGAACTTTAGAATCATCACTCAAGGAAACTCCCAACTCTGTAAGTGCACTTTCTCTTACTCTAGCTGAGGAGTCTTTTAAAAGAGGAGCGAAACTCTTTCCCGAAACAAACTCAGGTGTTTGAATCCTAGTTAAATCCATCAAAGTAGGATATATATCTACCATTTCAACAGGTGCATCCATAATTTTTTGATTTTTATTAATTCCTGGGCCTGAAACAATTAATGGTACACGTGTTGCGTTTTCAAAAAGTGTTCGTTTTTGCCAGTGTCCATGTTCACCAAGATGATAACCATGATCTGAAGTAAAAACTACTATTGTATTTTTATCCAAACCCGTTTCTTTCAATTTATCTAAAACTCTTCCCACTTGGGCGTCAACAAAACTTGTAGTTGCATAATATGCTTCTTTAATTGTCTTTGCAGTATTCATTTCTAAGTTATTCTGAACTTTTCCTTTTTCTCTTATAGTAACAGCTGCAGGAATAGGTATTGATTT
>CABXRK010000058.1 GCA_902514625.1 uncultured Bacteroidota bacterium | reverse complement strand
AATCAAAAAATTATTATTTGGCAATCTTTCAATTGAATTAGCGACATCAATTCCAGAACCTCCAAAAGTTTTCTCCCAAATTAATTCTCCCCTCCTGTCAATTTTAATAACCCAATAATCATAGCTCCCATAGTTCTTAGAGATGTCTACATCATTACTCTCAGTAGACCCAACTAAAATAAAATCTCCATTTTTAGTCTCAACTACATCATATGATCTATCATTATTTGTACCTCCAAAAAATCTACTCCACATGATTTGACCTTGACTATCTAATTTATGTCCCCAGAATTCTCCTACACCATGTCTTGTATTTAAACCTTTTCCAATATTTCCTTCTCCATTTGAGGCAGTTACATCTAAAAATCCTGACATAAAAAATCCGCCATCCAACGTTTTAATTATACTATAAGCATGATCGTGACCTGAAAAACCAATACTTTTCTCCCACAATAGATCACCATTATTATTTATTCTAATAATCCAGTTATCATGTTGTCCCTCATTCTTTGATCCATCTCCATCTGAACTTTTACTATAACCGATCAATAGAAATCCACCATCAGACATCTCTAATAAAGATTGACCTCTATCATCTCCGCTTCCACCGAATGTCTTATTTATCAATATTTCTCCATCTGAATTTAATTTTAAAAACCAGAAGTCTCTTTCAGGGAGAATCTTATCTGAGATCATGCCATCAATACTCATAGTATTTCCTAGTATCGCAATTCCACCATCTGAAGTTTCAATAATAGAATGAGCAACATCTTCATTAGATCCTCCAAAATTTTTAATCCAAATTAATTCTCCAGAAAATATTTTGTTATTTTCAGGCCAGTTATCAAAAGTCTCAACAGTACAATTTAAAAAAGAAAAAAATATTATAATAAAAAATCTGATTTTCATTGAGATTATAATTTATTGGATTTTATTATAAATAATCCTGAATTTAAATCACTTAAAATAATATTATTACTATCGAAAAAAGGGAATACATTCCAAACACCATTAAATTCGGTGGAATTATTTTTATTGTAAGTGTCAAAAAAACCAACTTCTTCCATAGATTTATTTTCTATTTTACTAATGTCAAATATCCTGACTCCCGCAGAATAATTAGCTAAATAAAAAAGATTGTTTTTTATATATCCGTTATGATCAATAGCCTTTGTAGGGCCAGAATTTATAAAACTAAGAAATGGATTATTAAGATCAGTAAAGTCAAAAATAAATGTTCTCGTTTTAGTTCCAAAATTTACTTCATCTAGTTCATCTCCAAGAAAAAAATATCTTTGGTTTTCTGAAAAAAATCCTTGGTGAGCATAGCCAGCATCAGAATAAGTTATTTCTGAGATGAATTTTGGATCATTTTTATTTGTTACATCTAAAATAATCCATTTCTTAGTTTTATAAATTCTGGCCCTACAAAGGCTATTGACTTCCATGACTTCCAACATAAATTTCTTTCCCTTTGTAATCTTCATCAGGACCATCATAAATTACAATTTGAGCATCGTGAACATATTCTTTAGATTCATATCCTCCCTCTAAAATAGGATTTAAAGGGTCTGATATATTTATAAAAATTGGTCCACCCTTATACATGTCTCTATTCCCTAGAATATAAGCATATCCTGTTTTTTCATTAATAAAAATATTATGAGCAGCTCCAAATTCATTATAAACAAGATCTGATTCAAATGTTGTTGAACCCTTTATTTCTCTTAATTTTTTAAGATCAAAGATTTGTAATCCATGATCTTTTGCCTCACTGACAATAAAAGCATAATCATTAAATACCTTAATATCTCTCCAAGTACTTGGTTCAGTTGCAGAAACTAATTTTCCTAAATATAAGGGATTGACTGGCTCACTGATATCAATAAATGCAGTTCCTTCATAAGTGCCAACTAATGCGTATTCTTTTCCAGTTTTAGAATCAGTCCATCCCCAACTATCATTGGCCATTTCTGTTTCTAATTCAGAAAGACTTAAATGCCCAATTAAATCATATCCATTACATTCATATTGACCTGCTAAACCATCAATGCATGGTATGA
>CABXRK010000057.1 GCA_902514625.1 uncultured Bacteroidota bacterium | reverse complement strand
GCTACAATTGTATTAAAAAACAATAGATTCCCTTCAAAAGTTCAAGGCGGCATAACAAATAAGAATGGGGTTTTTGAGATAGAAATATTTCCGGGAAAATATGAGTTGTCAATTGAATATATTTCTTTTGATAGTTATATAAATAATACTTTTATTATAAGAGACAACAAAGACTTGGGTTTGATAGCTTTAAAAATGAATGTCGATGCCCTAGAAAATATTGATTTAATTGCTGAAAGGACAGAAGTTGAAATTAGATTAGATAAAAGAATTTATAACGTTGGTAAAGATATAACCGTTAGAGGAGGTAGCATTTCTGACGTACTAGATAATATTCCTTCAATTTCAGTTGATATAGATGGTACACTTGCTCTTAGAGGAAATGACAATGTCAGAATTCTTATAAATGGCAAACCTTCTGGTTTGGTAGGTTTAGCTGGAAGTAAAGGTTTGCAACAACTTCCTGCTGAATCAATTGAAAAAGTTGAAGTTATTACTTCTCCTTCAGCTAGATATGATGCGGAAGGAACTGGAGGAATTATAAATATAATATTAAAAAAAAATTCACTGGATGGCTTTAACGGTACAATAATATCTAGCATAGGAAAACCAAATAGCTACGGAGGATCTGCAAATTTTAATTACAGAACAGGGAAGGTTAATTTTTTCAACACTTTTTCGTTTAGAGATGGCACTAGTAACGGAAATGGTTCTGCTGATAACACTTATTTCAATACTCCTGTTTCTTATCTTACTGAAAGAGGTAATTCTAAACGTCAAAGAAATAATTTATTTACTACTCTTGGCGCAGAATATTTTATAAGTGAAAGTAGCTCAATTTTACTAAGTGGCTTTTATAGTGATAGTGATAATAAAAATGAAAACTTTACCACCTATAAAAACTTTAATTCTAATATGAATTTAACAAGTCAATCTTCAAGGGAACTAAGTGAAATTGAAGGAGATATTTCAAAACAATTAACTCTAAATTATACTAAAAAATATGATACTAAAGGACATGAATTAGTTTTAGAAGTTCAATTTGAAAATAGCAAAGAAATTGAAGATGGTTTATTTGAAAATCAGACTATCTTCCCCTCTCTTGGAATATCTTCTTTTGACAAACTAATAACTGACCAAGCACAAAAAAGATCTCTTTTTCAAATTGATTATGTATGGCCTATTGATGAAAATACTCAATTTGAAATAGGATATAAAGGGTCATTTAAATCACTTTCTACAGATTATAGAGTAAGTTATTTAACTAATTCCATTTACATTTTAGATGAAAATCAATCTAATTATCTAAACTATAAAGAAAATATAAATGCTGCTTATAGTCAATTTGGAAAAAAAATAAATAAATTCTCTTATCTACTCGGACTTAGAGTAGAAAACTCAAATATTGAAATTGATCAAAGAACTTTAAAACAAATAAATAATAAAAACTATACAGATTGGTTCCCTACTGTTAACATTTCTTATGAGTTTAATGAAAAATCAAGTTTAATTCTAGGATATAGTAGAAGATTAAGAAGGCCTAGATCTCGATTCATCAATCCTTTTCCTTCAAGAACAAGTATAACAAATTTATTTCAAGGAAATCCAGACATTAATCCAAGTTATTCTAATTCAATTGATTTAGGGTTTTTAAAAAGACTTGAAAAATTTACTATAAACGGCTCAATTTATTACACAAAGTCAACTAGTGTATTTACCTTCATAAACGAAGCTACTGGAGATTTTGCTACCATAAGTTCTGATCCAATTGTAACAGTTCCTGTTTTAAGAACTATGCCAATAAATCTTTCAACAAATTTTAGAACTGGTACTGAAATAAGTTTAACATTTACTCCAAATCGTAAATTTAGGATAAATGGTAATTTTAATATTTTCAATTCTGAGTTAATTGGAGAATATGATAATGTAGTTTATGATTCCAAGAATTTAAGTTGGTTTTCCCGAATGAATACTAGTTTGAAATTACCTAAAGATTTTGATCTTCAATTTAGAATGTTTTACAGGGGTCCATCAAAAAATTCTCAATCACAAGTAGAAGGTAATATTAATTTATCAGGAGGAATAAATAAAAGTTTATTTAATAAAAA
>CABXRK010000056.1 GCA_902514625.1 uncultured Bacteroidota bacterium | reverse complement strand
CATGCCTTATGTTGGAGATTTACTAAAGTAATTAATTATGGATATTATACTAAAAGAGGATGTGCTTAACTTGGGATTTAAAGATGATATAGTAAAGGTTAAAAATGGCTATGCTCGTAATTTTTTAATTCCTCAAGGTAAAGCAGTAATAGCAACAATTTCAGCAAAAAAAATTCTTTCTGAAAATATTAAACAAAAGGCCTTTAAGCAGGAAAAAGAAATAAATGATGCGAATGCTTTGGCTAAAAAAATTCAAAAAGTTGAAGTTAAAATAAAGTCTAAGGTTGGTTCTGGTGACAAATTATTTGGATCAGTAAATGCTCAAAATTATATTGATGCTTTCAAGAAAAGTGGTGTGGAGTTAGATAAAAAACAAGTCATTCTTCCAGGAAAAACAATTAAACGTTTAGGGCAATATGATGCTTCTATAAGACTTCATCGAGAAGTTATAATTAAACATACTTTTGAAATAATTTCCGAGTAGGCGAGTTTTCTTTTTTACTTATTTTTTCAATCATGAAATATGCTAGACTCTCTAAAGAACAGTTTGAGTTTTTAAGTAAGGAGTTCTCTTTTTTTTTAGCTTCTCAATCAATTGACAAGAATATTTGGGAAGAAATAAAAAAGAATAATAAAGAAGAAACTGATAATATTTTAGATAATTTTAGTGATTTTGTCTGGGATGACATTCTTTCTAAAGAAATATATTTAAATCACATAAGCTCTAAAAATGTTTTTTTATTTTTCTGTAAAAAAGAGTATAACAAATTACTTTTTATTAAAACAGATCATGTTGGAGTTGATTTTTTATCTGATAAAGGTTGGATTTGGTTGAAAAATAATTTTCATAATAATAAAATAGAATTATATAGATCGAAAAAAACATATCAAAGTAGTCGAAAAAAAGAGATTTTTAGTTTAATTAAAAAAGGCGCATTTATAGATTCTGGAAATTTATTTAAAAGTATCGATACTTTTCTTTCAAAAAATGAGTAAATATTTCATATTTGTATAAGTTTTTTACATACAATGAAACCAAATATACCAAAAGGAACCAGAGATTTTAATATTTATGAGGTTAGTTGTAGAAATTTTATAAAGAAAATACTTGAAGAATCTTTTCAAAAATTTGGGTTTGGGCCTATTGAAACTCCTTCATTTGAAAATATTGAAACTTTAACAAACAAGTATGGAGAAGAGGGAGATAGACTTATTTTTAAAATTTTAAATTCTGGAGAAAAAATTAAAAAAGCTAATATTCAAGCTTTTAAACAAAATGATTTTGTTGGTTTTATTAATTCTATTTCAAATAAAGCATTAAGATATGATTTGACGGTTCCTTTTGCTAGATATGTTGCTAAAAATCAGAATGATATTACATTTCCTTTTAAGAGATACCAAATTCAGCCTGTATGGAGAGCTGATCGACCTCAAAATGGCAGGTTTCAAGAGTTTGTTCAATGTGATGCAGACTCCATTGGTAGTAATTCAATATGGCAGGAGATAGAGTTAATTCAATTATTTGATCATGTATTTACTAATTTAGGATTAAAAGATATAGTTGTAAATATTAATCATAGAAAAGTATTGTTTGGTGTTGCAAAAAATCTTGGATTTAAAGATAATTTTATAGATTTTACTGTATCACTTGATAAGATTGATAAAATTGGAAAAGTTGGGGTTTTGAAAGAATTAAAGTTGAAAGGAATTTCAATTGATGGAATTAAATTTTTAGAGGGTTTTTTTGAAATTGACGGTGAAAACATTTTAAAATTAAAAACTATCTCTAATTATCTTAATAATGAATCAAAAAAAAATAGTGGAGTCGAAGAGTTAAATTATTTTTTTCAAGTGATGGAAAAAATCACTTTAAAATCAATTAAAATTAATTTTGATATTACACTTGCTAGAGGGTTAAGTTATTATACTGGTTTTATTTTTGAAGCGATTTCTATTAAAAACATTTCTTTAGGATCAATAGGTGGAGGAGGAAGATATGATGATTTAACTGGTGTTTTTGGCTTAAAAAATGTTAGTGGTGTTGGAATCTCCTTTGGATTTGAACGCATATACATGATTTTAAAGGAGTTAAATCTTTTTCCAGAAATATCAGAAAATAATACTCAGATTCTTTTTGCTAATTTTGGTGAAGATTTTTCTATTTTATGTAATAAATGTCTTTTTGAATTAAGAAATCAAGGTATAAGAGCTGAATATTATCCTGATTCTGTAAAAATAAATAAGCAGATTTCTTATGCAAATAAAAAAGGA
>CABXRK010000055.1 GCA_902514625.1 uncultured Bacteroidota bacterium | reverse complement strand
GCGGATTTTTTGTTTAATAATGGAAATTATGTTTTTAATGTTTTAGGGGGTAATTCAATATTATTATATAATCCTCAAATAGACCTTCCAATTAATATTAATCTTTTTTCTCAGACTTGGTTAATTAGTGTAATTATTTCTATAAAAAAATTTCACAGTTTATTTTCTATGGACGCAGATCATATTCATTTTCTTAGTCCAGAAAATAGTTCAAAAAAATATTATGATAATAATGTGATTTCTGCTAATATGTCAGTTGTATTAAGTCAAATTTTTAAAATTAAAATACATAAAAGCATGGAGGCTCTTTATCTCAAGGGTAAAGTATATGAATTGCTAAGTTTATATTTTAATAAAAATGAAGATACTGATATAGAAAATTGTCCATTTCTTATCGATGAAGAGAATATTAGAAAAATTCGTTTAGCTAAAGAAATAGTTATTAATAATATTTCAGAGCCTCCTTCTTTAGTCGAATTGTCAGAAAAAATAGGGTTAAATATCAAAAAGTTAAAAGAAGGCTTCAAGCAATTATATGGGGATACTGTTTATAGCTACCTTTTAGATCATAAAATGGAGGAAGCTAGAAGAATGTTGTCTTCACGAAATTATAATGTAAATGAGGTAGGATTAAAAATTGGTTATAGTACTTCAAGTCATTTTATCGCTGCTTTTAAAAAGAAATATGGAACAACACCAAAAAAGTATTTAATGTCATTACCTAATTAGGGAATGAATATTTTTAATATAATCTCAAAAAAAAATAATGAAAGGAGTTTTAATTGTTAATTTGGGGTCTCCAAATAGCACTGAAGTTAATGATGTAAGAGAGTATCTTGATCAATTTCTAATGGATGAAAGAGTTATTGATTTTCCAAAATGGATTAGAAAGATTTTGGTCAAAGGATTAATTTTAAATATTCGCCCCAAAAAGTCATCCAATGCATATAAGAGAATTTGGTGGGAAGAAGGCTCTCCTTTAATTGTTATTTCTAAAAAATTTCATAAAAAAATTCAGAAAAAAAGTAAAGTTCCAGTTTCACTTGCTATGAGATATGGAAATCCTTCTATAAAATCTGGACTTCAAGAACTTAATGATAAAGGAGTTAATGATGTTTTAGTAATTCCTCTTTATCCCCAATTTGCAATGTCATCTGTCGAAACAATAACAGTTGAATCAAATGAAATAAAAAATAAATTTTTCCCGGAAATGAAGTTGTTTCACTTTCCTTCATTTTATAATAAACCAGACTACATAAAAGTTTTATCAAATTCAATAAAAGACTTTTTAAAAGACAAAAAAATAGATCATTTATTGTTTTCTTATCATGGTATTCCTAATAGACATATTTTAAAATCTGATATAACCAGGTCTCATTGTAAAATGAATGGAGTATGTTGTTTTAAAAAATCGAAAGCTCATAATTATTGCTATAGGCATCAATGTGAAATTACAACACTTAATGTTGCAAAGAATTTAGGCCTTAAAAAAGGAAGTTTTTCAACGACTTATCAATCTAGGGTAACTATAATTGGCTCTTGGTTAAAGCCTTATACTGATATAACAATTAATGGATTTGCTAAAAAAGGGTTTAAAAATATTGCTGTTGTAACTCCTGCTTTTGTCTCAGATTGTCTTGAAACATTGGAGGAAATAGGAATGGAGGCATCTGAAGATTTTAAAAAAAATGGAGGAAAAGAATTGTATTTGGTTCCATGTTTAAATTACAGGGATGATTGGATTAAAGTTATAACCAAATGGATTGATAATTGGATGAAATCAGGTTTTGTTTCTAGCTAAAGTTTTGATTTTATTTCGATTAATTTCTAATATAAAATAAACCCTTTTTAGTGTAATATATTTACATCTTAAATTATTGCTTTACTATCTTTTTGTATTTTTAGATTAAAATTAATTTATTTAAAAATTTTGGAAGTTTATTATAATCATATAAAAGCACTTCATTTAATTTTTGTTATTACTTGGTTCGCTGGACTTTTCTATATTTCTAGAATTTTTGTTTATCATATAGAAGCTCAAAAGAAGAGTGAATTAGAAAATAAAATTTTGAGTAAACAATTTAAGATAATGGCTAAAAGATTATGGTATATCATAACATTACCCTCCTCTTTATTAGCAACGTTTTTTGCATTAGTCCTTTTATTTTTGAATACATCAATACTTCTACAAGATTGGATGATAATAAAACTATTTTTTGTAATAATTCTTTTTTTATATCAATGGAAAACGCATAAAATTTTTAAAGAATTACAGATTGATTATTTTAGACACTCTTCAACTTTTATTAGATTAT
>CABXRK010000054.1 GCA_902514625.1 uncultured Bacteroidota bacterium | reverse complement strand
GGGTAAAAAAAATGGAGGATGCTGGAATTATAAAAGGATCTACATTAAATCTTGATTACATAAAGTTGGGTTATTCTTTTATTGCTTATGTTGGTGTTTTTCTTGAAAAAAACAATATGATTGAAAAAGTGCTCAATGCATTAAAAAATATTCCATTTGTTACTGTCGCACATATTACAACTGGCAGATTTAATATTTTTTGCAAAGTAAGGGCTAAAGATACTAGAAATGCGAAAGATATAATATTTATGATCGATGATATAGAAGGTGTTTCTAGAACTGAGACAATGATTTCTTTGGAGGAAAGTATTAATGATAAAAAACGATTAATGCATAGAATTTTTAATGATTTATAATAGATGGCAAGAAAAACTAAATTAGAGAGATTTAACGAGTATATATTATCTAAATTTCAGATGTATAATAGTTTATTTTTAACTCTTCCTTTTCTTGAAATCAAAAATACATCTACATTATTACCAATTTTTTCAGATTATTGTAAAAGCGGATATAAAGACAAATTATCACCTACTCAAATTACAGAATCTTTTTTTAAAAGTCTTCATACTTCATTAAGCCATAAAGAGCAAATAGATTTACTTTTTGGTTTTGTTCAATTTATTGAGAGACAAGTTGTTCTTTTTGATGCAATTGAGGATGCTGGATTTTCATATATTAATAATATGCATGGAATAGGGACTTTGAGATATGTTAAAGATGAAGCTTTGAATTCGAATAAAATTTTAGAATTGAAAGAATATTTAAACAGATTTAAAGTTAGAATTGTACTTACAGCTCATCCAACTCAATTTTATCCTGGACCTGTATTAGGTATAATTACAGACTTATCTGAAGCCATAAAATCTGATGATATTGATTTGGTTAAAGCATTATTAGTTCAGTTAGGAAAAACAAGATTTTTTAAGAAAAATAAACCTACACCTTTCGATGAAGCTAATAGTCTTATCTGGTATCTTGAGAATGTTTTTTATTATTCATCTAGTCAAATTAACTCTTACCTTCAACAACATGTTTTTGAGAGTACTGAGATAAAAAATAGTATTTTTAATTTCGGTTTTTGGCCTGGGGGAGATAGAGATGGTAATCCATTCGTTACCCCTGAAATTTCGATTAAAACTGCAGAAAAACTTAAATATTCTATTTTAAGAAATTATTACCGTGATTTAAGAAAGTTAAAACGTAGAATAACTTTTGATTTCGTCGATTTAAAAATATTAAAATTAGAACAAAAAATATATAATACTCTCTTATATCCAAAAAAAGAAAAAAATATTACGTTAGAAGATTTTCTTAAAGAATTAAAAGAGATTAAGGAGATATTAATTAATGAACACCAAAGCATATATGTCGATTTGATTAATGATATTATATATAAAGTTAATTTATTTGGTTTTTATTTTGCTTCACTGGATATCCGACAGGATTCCAGAGTTCATTCTAGTGTAATTGAAAAAATATTTAACCATAAAGAAATTAAAAAATACATTTCCAATTTTCCCAAAGGGTTTTCTAAATTATCGAATGAAAAGAAATTAAAAATACTACCTAAGCTAAAGGGAAATGTCCCTATTGATTTTTTTGATGATCAGATAGTTAATAATACCCTAGGGTCAATATATGCTATGAAAGAAATTCAAAAAAATAATGGAGAAAAGGGATGTAATAGATATATTATTAGTAATTGTAGTAGCCTAAAGAATATACTTGAAGTACTTGCCTTAATAAAGATATGTAATTGGGATAATCCAAAAGTTGATATAATCCCTCTTTTTGAAACTGTATTAGATCTTAAGAATGCTGTTAAAGTAATGAAGAGCCTTTATTCAAATAAAGAATATTTAAATCATTTGCGGAGAAGAAATTTTAAGCAAACTGTTATGTTGGGTTTTTCGGATGGAACTAAAGATGGTGGTTATTTTATGGCAAATTGGAGTATTTATAAAGCAAAAGAAAGTTTAAGCGATATCTCTAATAAATTTGGTATAGATATTTCATTTTTTGATGGAAGAGGAGGTCCTCCAGCTAGAGGAGGAGGGAATACGCATCAATTTTACGCCTCTTTAGGAAAAAAAATAAGAGCAGATGATATTCAGTTAACAATTCAAGGTCAAACAATAAGTTCAAATTTTGGAACTTTAGACTCTAGTCAATATAATCTTGAACAATTATTAAGTTCTGGAATTTCTAATCAAGTTTTTTCGAGTGAAAAAAATATTTTGAATAATGAGGATAGATCTACTTTGGAGAAAATTGCTGACTTTAGTTATAAGACATATAAAAAATTCAAATCACATCCCAAATTTGTGCCTTATCTAGAATTCATGAGCACATTAAAGTTCTATTCTAAAACT
>CABXRK010000053.1 GCA_902514625.1 uncultured Bacteroidota bacterium | reverse complement strand
TATATGGGTTCTGAATCAACTATTGATGTTTTTAAACAAATTGATGTAGCCTGGACAAATCGTGACTATGAAACTTTAAAATCACTTATTTCAGATGGTGGAAATTTTACTTTTGAAGACGGAACTAATGTCTCTACTGGTGACGAGTTTACCTCTAAAATTGAAAAAGAATACCAAGAATCATTAGAAAAAGGTCAAGAATGGGGATGGAAAATTGATTATGCTTTTGCGGTTCACCCAAAAGGTTCTGATGACCCTAATGCAACTAACCAAAAGGGAGAATGGGTCAATGCTCAATTCAGTGGCCAAGACGGTATATATATTGAATGGTATCAAATAGTTAATGGAAAATTAGTTCGTTGGAATCAAGCAAAAGCACAACTTCCAAAAAAATAAAAATTTCTAATTAATCTTAGTGTTTTGAAAAATATATATCTAGTACTGTTTTTTTTTCTTTTATATTTAAACGCATCTTCTCAATATAAAATTGAGAAAATCGATTTTGTTAGTGCTAATCCATATTCGTTTAATGATATTATCTCAAATTTAGATAATCAAAAAAAACAGAAAGTTCATGGCAAACTTGTTATTCCAAAAGATTCTTTAGATCAAGAAAAAAAATACCCTTTAGTTATTGGTGTTGCAGGAAGTCTTGGATGGGGAGAGCATCATTATAAATACCTGAAGATGTATCAAGAAATGGGTATAGCAACTTTTGAATTAAATAGTTTTAAAAGCAGAGGTATTCTCTCAACTGTTGGAACTCAAAATAAAATAACTATAGCTGCAATGATACTTGATGCGTATAAAGCTCTTGAAGTACTTTCTAAACATCCAAATATTGATAAAAATAGAATTTCAATAACTGGTTGGAGCCTAGGGGGAGGTGTAACTTTATTTTCTGCCTGGTTACCACTTAAAGAAGCAATCAACAAAGAATTATCTTTCGCATCACATTTAGCATTTTACCCTCCATGTTTTATTGATCCAGATAATACAAATTTTTCTAAATCTCCTATTCATATTTTAATAGGAGAATTAGATAACTGGACACCTTCAGCCCCATGTCTTGATTTAGTAAATAAATTAAAAACTAAAACTAATATTGATTTAACTGTTTATAAGGATTCATACCACTCATTTGACCGAGAAAGCCCTGTAATTAGAGATGAAAATGCTTATAATTTTTCTGACTGTACTTTTAGATTAGATGAAAAAGGTAATGTGCTAATGAATTACTTTAATATTGCTATGTCAAATCCCTTTCTACAAAAAATTGGATTCATGATGTGTGTAAGCAGAGGAGTTTTTTTTGGAGGCAACACTAAAGCTAGAGAAAAATCTTACAATTTCAGTAAAGAGTTTATGAGGAAAACGTTATTGAATTAAAATATAGCGTTTTACTTTATATTTAGTATGTTAAATAAAACCAACCTGTTTTTATTTTGTTAGTTTCAATTACTTCAACTACGTAGTAATAAGAACCCGCAGGAAGTAACTCTCCTCTACCTTGATAGGTTCCTGCCCAATCATTTTGATAATTTCTTTTTTCATAAACAAGTTGACCATATCTATTATAAACTCTAACAGTTGAACTAGAATACTGTTCAATATGCAATACTTTCCAAGTTGCTTCAGGGCCAATAACTCCAGGAGTTAGTAGTGGTGAAACATAAACTTCATCATCATCTGGATCTTTACAACTAGCATTCCCATCATTATCGCGATCAATAGGAACATCAAATACATCTAAAGGATTTGTATTACAATCTTGCTCAATTTGATCTGACCATCCGTCACCATCATCATCTAAATCTATGCAATTAGCTATTCCATCATTATCAGTATCTATAGGAACACTATTTATATCAAGAGGGTTTGTTCCACAAGTTGCTTCATCATTATCGGACCATCCATCACCATCATCATCTAAATCAATACAATTTGGTGATCCATCATTATCAGTATCTATAGGGACACTATTTATATCAAGAGGGTCTGTCCCACAAGTTGCTTCATCATCATCTAACCATCCATCACCATCATCATCTGCATCTTCACAATCTGCTTTTCCATCAAGATCAGTATCAATAAGAACACTATTTGAATCTAGAGGATTTGACCCACAACTTACCTCTAACTGATCTGACCATCCATCATTATCATCATCTGGATCCTTACAATCTGCTATACCATCTCTATCTGTATCTATAGGCTTGCTGTCAAGATCTAATGGGTCAGATCCACAACTTATCTCTACCTCATCAGACCATCCATCATTATCATCATCATCATCACAAACATCTCCTATTCTATCTCCATCTGTATCTAATTGATTTGGATTAGCTATATTGGGGCAGTTATCCAAGCTATTTCCTATCCCATCACCATCAGTATCGGAATCACTCACAA
>CABXRK010000052.1 GCA_902514625.1 uncultured Bacteroidota bacterium | reverse complement strand
CAGCACCTTGAGTTAAAAGTAAAGGGAATTTTATTGGAAGATTAATTGGCTCTTTCTTTCTACCGTCATATGAAACTTGCCAATCTGTAATTTTTGGACTAAAAACAACTTCAATTGCAAATTTAGAAAGACGGGCCTCAATATATCTAGAAGCAGCTGCTCTATCACCCGTGAAAATATTCCCCCAATTACCCTGGACATCAATTAAAAGATTTTTTTGTCCAATCTGAACTATAGCATCAGCTATACTGGCATCTCCATGAGGATGATACTGCATAGTGTGACCTACAATATTAGCAACTTTATTATATCTTCCATCATCTAATTCTTCTCTATACTGTATTGATATTTCTTGATTTTTAATAATCTTACCATTTAATTTAACTGAAAAATTCTTAATGATTACATCTCTAAGGTCATCTTTATTCTCAGGGATTTTAAAATACTCAATATAATCTGTCTTTTTAAAACTATTTGAAGAAATAGAATTTGAAATTATGACTAAAGAATTAAAAACCATTTTTCTAGAAAAAGTTCTATAAAAATCATCTGGATAATGTCCTGCTTCAATCAAAACAGTTGGAACTCCCCTTTTTGTAAAAGAATCACCAAAACAATTTATGTTGAAACTATCATCATATCTAGATACTATATTTTTATATTTTTTAATTAAAACTTTATATGCCTCAAAAATTAATTGCATTGATGTTTTTCTTGAATCTGTAATAATGTTGTTATTTGAAACAGAAGGGGATAAAAACGAAATGGAAGCTGGATTATTTGATCCTGAAACTCTATATATTGTTCTTTGACCATGCAAATTAAAACAATAATTCGGTTTGAAAGAGACAAATGTATCATTTAAAACATTACTTTCAGGCTCTTTTAATAACACAGCATCCCTATTTAAATCAACATCATTTGCATTATTCCTAGAATATAAATTAGCGCCATCAGGATTTAACTGAAATATAATTAAATAGGTTATAGAATTTAAAATATTATATGAATTCTTTTTTTTAGAAAGAAATTCATAAAAATCAAACAAAGATTTAGTTGTAGTTGATTCATTACCATGCATTTGTGACCAAATAAGGACTTTAGTTTTTCCTTTACCTATTTTTAAACCATAAATAGGAAGACCCATACTAGAATTTCCTAATACTTTTAATTGTTTTATCAATCTATATTTTAGGAACAGTAACTCTAATAAACTTGAAGATAAATACCTCTGATTGTTTAATTCCTCCATATATACAAAAGTAAACATGCTTATGTTTACATTTGTAACCAAAATAAATTTAGAATTCACTCTTAAGTAATATTTTTTCACCTGCTTTGTTTACAATTGTAATCTTTTTGTATTTATAAAAATTATTATACTGAAAATCAGTGCTTTAAATTCCTTTGTTTAAGTTATTCTTTTAGAAAAAAGTTATTAAATTTTGAATATTTAAATAAAATTTTGTATCATTATTAAATATAAAACAAATAGTATGTTATAATGTTAAACTATGAAAAGATATTAGAGCGAATCCAGGAATTAATGAAAACCCATGATATAAACTCTTCAGTGTTTGCTAAAAAAATTGGAGTTCAAAGATCTGGAGTCTCACATATACTTTCTGGTAGAAATAAACCTAGTCTTGAATTTATTTCAAAAATTCATTTTGCATTTAATGACGTGTCCATTGAATGGTTGCTATTTGGAATTGAAAATAGTACTCAAAATGAATCCTCACCTACTCTTAGTAATGATAATAGTGAAGATTCTTTTAATAATTCAAATATATTTTCAGATAATATTAAAAAAGAAATTAATTCAAATAATCAATCAGAAATCGACAAAATAATATTATTTTATAAAGACAATACTTTTGTTGAATTTGATTCTAAAAATTAATATTTTAATTGAATGAAATTTAAATTGTCTGTATTATTAATTATATTATCAACTCTTTCCTGTTATAAGATTGAAAGAAATTGTTTAGACTATCATACTGGAATTTTTGAATTTAATTCAGTAATTAAAGGTGATTCCATTACTTCAAGATTTAAAAGAACTGAAAATTTTGAAATTGAATTTTATAATGGTGAGATTGATTCGTCTAGAATAAAATGGTTGAGTCCATGTGAATTTATAGTTACTAAAATAAAACCTATTTCTAATCAAGACAAAAAACCTATAAACATAAGAATACTTTCTACTGGGTCAAATTCTTACAATTTTGAGTATCATATAGTTGGAAATAGAAAAAATATTATGAGGGGGACTGTAAAAAAACTAAAAGATAGTGTTTTATTAAACTAAAGATCAAGTGTTATTTGTTTTTTATCATCTTCTATAACTTCTAGATTGTCTACGTTTAAATCCTCTAAAGGAGAAAGCTCTTGTTCTTTATATTCTAGTTCTTCAATCA
>CABXRK010000051.1 GCA_902514625.1 uncultured Bacteroidota bacterium | reverse complement strand
TTTCCTTATTATTAATTTTATGTTTTTACATTGTATTTATTACTTATAAAGTATCATTGGGTTTTTTAACATTAAAAATTTCAGATAATGAAAAAATTTACTGATGGGTTTTTTGATATAAATGCTAAAAATGGTTTTTTGCCAAAAAAAGATCCTATTGTTTATTTGCCTAATAGGTACCAGCTTCTCCAAGAACTTATTGATGATTTACCAATACTTAAATCTAATAAAACCGGAGGAATTTTATCAATAGATGGCGAGATAGAAAAAAGAATCTCTGATTTACCTGACTATACAAAAAAAGTTTTGAAAGAAACTAACCCGTTTATACTCCAAGCACTTTTTAGGAGCTATGCTTTTATAAGTTCTGCTTATACTCTTGCTCCTGCTCATTTTCATTTTTTGAAAACTGGAAAATACGGAAAAGCTCATAGATTATTACCTCAACAAATAGCGAAACCATTTGTAGCTGTTTCGAAAATAATAGATGTATATCCATGGCTCGATTATCACTATGCTTATTCTTTAGGAAATTATGTGAAATTAAATCCTTCAAGAGGATTTAATTGGGAAAACCTTGGAATGGCAGCTAAATTTTCCGGCATGCAAGATGAAAGAGGGTTTATAATGCTTCATGTTGATATTAATCAACATTCTCCATCTTTGGTTAAAGCAGTTTTAAATACCAGGAATTCAAAAAACATGAAGCAATTAAATAAAGGGATAGAATTAGCTGTGAATACAATGAAAAATGTTAATCAAAGAAGAAAATTAATGTGGGAAGCATCAAGATGGAAGCACTATAATGATTTTAGAGTTTTTATTATGGGGATTCTAGGTAATGAAGAAATATTTGGAGAAGGTTTGGTCTATGAGGGAGTTTCAAAAGAACCTAAAAAATATAGAGGACAGACGGGAGCTCAAGACAACATAATTCCTTTAATGGATATTTTTTCAGGAATAATTAATCACTATCCTAAAAATGAACTAACTCATTATTTAAAAGACTTAAGAAGTTATCGTCCTAAATGTATACAAAGATTTTTAGAAGATAATCGTTTATTTTTTAGTTCAAAAAAAAATTCTCTATTATCAAGGCTTAAAAAAAATAATAATTATGATGGGATTTTACTTTTGTTAGATCTACATGAAGAGATTTATAATTTTAGAAATGGCCATTGGCAATTTGTTCAAAAATATATTATGCAAAATACTGTTTACCCAAAAGCTACAGGAGGAACTCCAATAATATCGTGGATTCCAAATCAAATAATAGCTGTACTTAATTCAATGTATCATCATTATAAATCTCTTCCAAGTCAACTTATAAATAAAAAAATACCAGATTGGAAAAAAGACTTTGATATAAAAACACAGCTGTTAGAGAATCAATTAAAGATTTTAAATCAAGAAAGTTTCAAAGTTAATGAGGTTTATGATTTAAATAAAAAAATGAATCTTCAAGATTGAAATTTAAAATAAAAATCTGACTCTGTATGTTGAAAATAAATGAAATAGTTTCTTTTCATTATATTTACAATTAATAAAATTAGAAACTATGAAAATCAAATTATTTTTAATACCAATCTGTTTTGTCTTTATTTTTATTTCCTGTGTAAGTAATGAAGTAGTAGATAATAACCCTAATTATGAGAAGAATTTAGCTACAGCAAAAAAGTTTTTTGAATTATTTGCATCTGAAGATATTGAAGCTCAAAAACCTCTTATGTGTCCTGGAATAACTCATTACCCTCCATTTTATGATTCGGAGCCTAATAAATTTGAAGCTGCCGTAGCAGCAAATAAATCTTGGATGGATAATTTTGATAACATTACTTATGATGCTAGAGCTTGGTTGCCTGGAACGGATTCACTTGGAAAGCCTGATGGAAGTGTTAGAACCTATGGTTCTTGGACTGCTAAAGCTAATTCTACTGGTAATGTAATTACTGTTAGAGCTTATCATTATTTTGATTTTAATGATGCTGGGCAAATACATGAAACTGGAGACTTTTTTGATGCCTCAGGTGTAATGAATGCTGCGTTAACACCTAAAGAAGAAGAATAATAATTTATAGAAATAAAATTAACTTCTATAAATTAATTATAAGTCTTGCTATTACAGATATTGAGCGGTTATTTTTTAAAATAACATATAGTTTGGTGGTTTAACACCAGCTGCTCTTTGGTTTACTATTGCCTTAGATTTATGATGTGCTTGATGCTCATAGACTTTTAGGATGCCTCTTGCTTTAGTGAGTTTGTATTTACCAAAGAATGTAACTTCATCGTTAAGCTTATTTTCATCAAAGTCTTTTATATTTTTAATTACAAAATCATATGATTTTGTAGTTTGAGTAATTACATTTTCTTTTGAAGTGTCTTTAAATAATTCCTCATTTAAAGATGTTTGGGAATTTATGATATTCTCTTTTTCAAGAACTGTTGACATCATTC
>CABXRK010000050.1 GCA_902514625.1 uncultured Bacteroidota bacterium | reverse complement strand
AAGTATAATTGATCTAGTTAGCCTTCCAGTTTCAGATTTAATTAAATTCTTCGCTAATTTAAATTTAAAATCATATGAATTAGAAATTTCAAAAAGATTAATAGATGAAATTAAAAATAGATTATTTTATTTAGATAATGTGGGGCTTGAATATCTAACTCTGAATAGAAAATCTAATACACTTTCAGGAGGTGAATCTCAAAGAATTAATATAGCTGCATCACTCGGGAGTAGTTTAATAGGGTCCATATACATTCTAGATGAACCAAGTATTGGATTACATTCGATGGATAATAAAAAGTTAATTGAAATTTTAATTAAACTTAAAAATATGGGTAATACTGTGGTAGTTGTTGAACA
The DNA here is from genome assembly GCA_902514625.1 of uncultured Bacteroidota bacterium. Classification (GTDB taxonomy): domain Bacteria; phylum Bacteroidota; class Bacteroidia; order Flavobacteriales; family Flavobacteriaceae; genus TMED220. The sequence continues at coordinate 2,138 of CABXRK010000050.1, read as the reverse complement.
TGATGAAGATATTATTCGGTCAGCTGATCTAATTATAGATATGGGCGAAAAAGCTGGTTCTAAAGGTGGTGACGTTATGGCTTATGGTAGTCTTAGTGATATTTGTAAAACTAAATCTTTAACAGCTCAGTACCTTAAAGGATTAAAAACCATCCCTATTCCACTTAAAAAAAACAGAAATGATAAATTTATTTTAATAAAGGGGGCTAGAGAAAATAATCTTAAAAATATAAATGTTAAAATCCCTCTAAATTGCTTAACAATTATTAGTGGAGTCTCTGGAAGTGGCAAAAGTACTCTAGTTAAAAAAATACTCTATCCTGCACTATTAAGAAAATTAGATGTTTATTCTGAAAAACCTGGGCAGTTTGATTCAATTGAAGGTGACTTTAACTCAATTAAAAATATAGAATATGTAACTCAAAATCCTATTGGCAGGTCTTCTAGGTCAAATCCTGTCACTTATATAAAAGCATATGATGACATCAGAAGGCTTTTTGCTAACCAAAATCTTTCAAAGATTAGAGATTATAAACCAAAACATTTCTCTTTTAACGTAATAGGTGGTAGATGTGAAAAATGTCTTGGAGAAGGAACAATAAGTATAGAAATGCAATTCATGGCTGATATAATTTTAGAATGTGATGAGTGTCAAGGTAAAAAATTTAAAAACGAAATTATTGAAATTCAGTACAATGGTTATTCAATAGATAAAATTTTAAAAATGACTATTAATAAAGCTATAAAGTTTTTTAAAAAACATGGAGAATTAAGAATTTCCAATAAACTTATACCATTAAAAAATGTGGGATTAGGTTATATATTATTAGGTCAATCCTCCTCTACTTTATCGGGAGGAGAAGCTCAAAGAATTAAACTTGCTTCATTCCTGGCTAAAGGAATAACTAAAAATAAAACTTTGTTTATTTTTGATGAACCAACAACTGGGCTACATTTTCACGATATTAAGAAACTATTAAAATCATTTTCATCATTAATATCTATAGGTCATACGATACTTGTCGTTGAACATAATTTAGATTTAATTAAATGTGCTGATCACATTATTGAACTTGGACCATTTGGCGGAAATAAAGGAGGCTATATTATTGCAGAAGGAACACCAGAAAACATATCAAAAAATAAAAAATCAAACACAGGAAAATTTCTTAAAAACAAATTAATCTATTGATAATCAATATTATATAGTTTTATTAAAAAACTTGGCATGAAAGTTGTAAAAGGTTTTATATACTTTCTTATTAAGAATAAAAAGTATTTTGGTTTTTATTGATTTTGTTTATTCAGGCCTACTTCTCCCTAAGTAGGCCTGTTTTAATTAATATCATTTTTAAAATCACTTTTATTTCTCTAGATAAATTTAAATAATAACATAAACTTATATATATAACTAAAATACTTAGTGATTTAATTATAATTACGGAAATTGCAGAGTACTCATTTATTTTAATCATAGATAAAATAAAATAAATGGAAATGATTAGGATAATTGTTTTAAAAACGTTAGTGCTATAAGGGGTTATATTAAATTTAATACTTACAAGTAAAATTTTTAAAATATTAAAAATAAAAATAACTATTAAAGTTGCATAAGCCGCTCCAATTATACCATAATTAATAATAAAATAAATATTCAATCCAAATGCGCTTAAAGCAGATCCTATAGAAAAAAGTAGTATATATTGATAATATTTTGAATTAGTAATTATATTATTAATACATCCTAAAGACGCAGAAAAAAGTTTTGAAACAGAAATAACTAAAACTACTGGAATGGCAATTGAATACCCTCCTATTCCATTTATATCTTTAATTAGTCTGTAAATATCTTCGATATTCACAGTTATTAATAAGAAAATAAAACCTGATATTATTAATAAATTTAGTGAGCTCTTTTTTAATAGTTCTTCTAATCTTTCGTATTTATTTTGTGATAATGCTTCAGAAACTAAAGGGTTTATTATTTGAAACATTGCTCTTCCGGGAATATCTATTATAGCTGCAATAAAAATTGCAACAGTATAATAAGCTACATTTTCAATCAGTAAAAATTTTGAAATCATTGATTTGTCAATATCAATTATAACACTTGCTGCAAAAGCAGATAAAAAAATGTA
>CABXRK010000049.1 GCA_902514625.1 uncultured Bacteroidota bacterium | reverse complement strand
AAGGATATGATGTCATAGGAATTATTCCTTTTTCTTTCGATAGTATTTTATAATTTCCTGAATTGATTTTTTCCAAATAATTTATAATTTCTTTTTCATATTCGCTTTCAGGAATTAGGTTTTTTGAAAATAAAGTATATTCTATTAATGCTTTATTTTTACTAAAAGGAAGAATATACATAAATCTTGTATTTCCTTTTTGAGGAATATCAAAATCCATAAAAGTAATCTTATTAGAATTAAAAATATTTTTTTTCGTTTCAATAAACCAACCAATAAAATGTTGTTTTAGTAAAGGATATTGTATGCTATTCTTTAATGGTTCATAAATACTAGAAAAAACTTTTCTGCCCCTTATCAAATTTTCTTTAGTTATAACTTCAATAAGTTCTTTTGATTTATTTATTTCTATTACCTCTGTATATAAGATATCCACATTATTACATTTGTTTATTTCATTGATTATTTTATTGTAGAAATCTATACCTTGAATAGTTTTAAATTTGTATGGATGCATTGAAAAATTAATTTCAAAATTCTTTGCAGAAAAATAAGCTTTATCCCATTTTTTTATAACTATATCATCATGTTTTCCTTTTCCTTTTTCCCAAAAGCTCCAAGTCCTATCATTAATATTTTTTTGTGATTTTTCAATTACTAATATTTTGTTGTTATTGAAATAACTATCATTTATCATTTCATGAGCCAAGTATAAACCTGATTGACCACCCCCACAAATTATATAATCGTAAATTTTATTTTTTTTCATAATTAAAAATGATAAAAATAATGATTCCTTTTATGTTGGAGTATTTCAAGATGTTTTTTTTTTCATTTTCCATTGTTTTGCACTATAAAACTTTTATATTTGATGAAATAAATTTTAAATGAAGATTATATGGATTTAATTTTTGATTTTTTTAGTAATATAGATCCAATTTTAGGAGCTTTTTACGCTACTATTTTTACCTGGGGTGTTACTGCCTTTGGTGCATCATTTGTGTTTTTATTTAAATCTATGAATAGGGCTTTTCTTGATGGGATGCTTGGTTTTACTGGTGGAGTTATGGTTGCTGCTAGTTTTTGGAGCTTATTGGCTCCAGCTATTCAAATGAGTTCAGGTGAAGGTTTTGTTAAAGTAATGCCTGTTGCAATAGGATTTGCACTTGGCGCAATGTTTATTTTTGGTTTAGATAAATTAATGCCTCATTTGCATATTAATTTCAAAGAAAGTGAAGGAATTAAAACTCCATGGAGGAGGACTACATTGTTAGCTCTTGCTATAACATTACATAATATTCCAGAAGGTTTAGCAATTGGTGTTCTTTTTGGAGGAGTTGCTGCAGGGATACCTGAAGCATCTATAACTGGAGCAGTTGTTTTAGCATTGGGAATAGGAATTCAAAATTTTCCTGAAGGAATTGCGATTGCTATGCCACTAAGACGTTTGGGCTTATCTAAATTTAAAAGTTTTTGGTATGGGCAATTATCTGCTATTGTTGAACCTATAGCTGCATTAATTGGAGCTATAGCTGTTTCTTTTTTCACACCTATTTTACCTTATGCACTAGCTTTTGCAGCTGGAGCAATGATTTTTGTTGTTGTTGAAGAAGTTATCCCTGAAAGTCAACTTGATAAATACACGGATATATCAACTTTAGGTTTTATTGGTGGATTTATTATTATGATGATGTTAGATGTTTCATTTGGATGATTACATAAAATTATTCCATCCTTGAGCTGTAAGTTTAATTTTTTGCCCTAACCCGGTTATCATATAACAATCATCTTTTTTTTCTGTCATATGACCAATTACCGTTAGTTTAGTATTTTTTTTAATTTTCCCAAAATCTTTTTGATTAATTGTGAATAATAATTCATAGTCTTCACCGCCGTTTAATGCTGCAGTTGTACTATTAATTTTAAATTCCTCACATGTTCTAATTACTTCTGGATCAATCGGAATTTTATCCTCATAAATTTGACATCCAATGTCTGATGATTTTGATAAATGAATTATTTCTGAAGATAAACCGTCGCTAATATCTATCATTGAGGTAGGTAATATTTCTAATTTTTTTAAAAGCTTTGATATATCTTCTCTAGCTTCTGGTTTTAATTGCCTTTCAATACAATAACTATAATCCGACAAATCTGGTTGAGACTGGGGATTTACCTTGTAAACAGCTTTTTCTCTTTCTAATACTTGAAGTCCAATATATGCTCCTCCTAAATCTCCTGAAACCACTAATAAATCATTTTGTTTAGCACCATTTCTGTATGTAATTTTATTTTTAATTACCGAACCAATTGCTGTAATTGATATTATCAATCCAGATATGGAACTTGTTGTATCTCCTCCTATAAGATCTATTTTATATTTTTTGCATGCCAGTTCAATCCCTTGGTAAAGTTCTTGAATTGATTCTACTGAAAAGCGGTTTGAAACAGCAATTGAAACAGTAATTTGAGATGGGATTCCATTCATTGCATATATATCAGAAAGGTTAACTATTACTGATTTATACCCAAGGTGTTTAAGGGGCACATATCCTAAATCAAA
>CABXRK010000048.1 GCA_902514625.1 uncultured Bacteroidota bacterium | reverse complement strand
CAAAAACGAGGGTTATTAATAAACCTTCCGATTATGTCTTAGATTCAAATCATCATCCTCATTCGGCTAATTTGACAAATAATTTTGATTGGCAATTTTTGCCAGAGATATTGTTTTTAGAAAAAATAAATAATAAATATATACGAAATGGAAAATAAAATGAAAAATTTACATTATGGATCAAGGCGATCTTTTGTTAAAAAATCTACTTTAGCTTCAGCAGCTTTAATTTCAGCACCTATGTTTGCGGAATCAATGGTAAATACTAGTGTTGGAAAGAAATTAAAAATTGCATTAGTTGGATGTGGTGGAAGAGGTTCTGGTGCTGCTGTTCAAGCGCTTAGAGCTGATGACAATGTTGAGTTAGTGGCAATGGCTGATGCATTTAGGGATCGGATTCATAAAAGCTTAAAAGCCATCCAAGAAGAGATTGGCACTAAAAATATTAATGTTAAGGAAAAAAATAAATTTGCAGGATTTAATGCCTATAAAAAGGCTATAGACATGGCTGATGTTATTATATTAACTACTCCACCTGGATTTCGCCCCTATCATTTTCAATATGCTATTTCTCAAGACAAACATGTATTTATGGAAAAACCTTTAGCAACTGATGCAGTTGGAGTTAGAAAAGTATTGAAAACAGCAAAACTTGCTAAGGAAAAAAAATTAAATGTGGTAGTTGGCCTACAGCGTCATTATGAAACAAAATATATTGAGTTAAAAAAAATGGTCGATAATGGTAAAATAGGTAAAATAAGGGGCGGACAGGTTTATTGGAATGGTGCTGGGGTTTGGGTTAATAAACGTAAGGCAAATCAATCTGAATTAGAGTATCAAATGCGAAATTGGTATTATTTTAACTGGTTATGTGGAGATCATATTTTAGAACAACATATACATAATATTGATGTAGCAAATTGGTTTATTGGAGACTATCCAATATCAGCTCAGGGAATGGGAGGAAGGCAAGTTAGAAATGGGAAAGACCATGGAGAAATTTTTGATCATCATTTTGTTGAATTCACATATTCAAATGGTGCAGTTATTTCAAGTCAATGTAGACATATTCCTGGATGTATGAGTCGTGTCGATGAAGTTTTTCAGGGATCCAAAGGAGCTGTAGAAATTGGCAAAGGAATTATTACTAATCTTGAAGGTGAAGCTATTTATAGATATCCTAGAAGAAAAGATCCTAATCCATATCAAGTTGAACATGATAGATTATTTGCTTCAATTCGTAATGGCGATGTAATTTCAGATACAGAAAATGCTGCTAAAAGTACATTGACTGCTATTTTAGGAAGAATGGCAACATACACAGGAGAAAAAATTTCTTTTAACCAAGCTTTGAATTCGAAATTACAACTTGCTCCTGAAATAATTTCATGGGATAACACTCCTCCAGTTAAGCCAGATAAAAATGGAAACTATTTAATACCTACTCCAGGTAAAACTAAATTTATATAATCATGAATAGAAGATTTTTTACAAAAGTTTTATCCCTTTCAGGATTAGGAACTTTATCAAGTTTAAAGGCTTTTTCAAAAGTTAATTTTTCAAAATCAAGCTATAATTATAATTTAAATTATGCTCCCCATTTAGGCATGTTTACAAATCATGTTGGAGAGGATCCTATTGATCAACTTAACTTTATGGCGGATCTTGGATTTAAAGCTTTTGAGGATAATGAAATGAGAAATAAAGACATAGCTTTGCAAGAAAAAATGTCCCAAACCATGAGAAAAAGAGAAATTACCATGGGAGTTTTTGTGGCTCATAAAATTTATTGGAAGAAACCCACTTTAACAACTGGTAATAAAAGTTCAAGAGAAGAATTTTTGGGGTATATAAAAAAAGCAATTCCAGTAGCAAAAAGAGTAAATGCAAAATGGATGACAGTTGTTCCAGGGCATGTAGATTTAAGGCAAAATATTTCTTATCAAACCGCTAATGTTGTAGAGACTCTAAAACAGGCATCTGCTTTATTAGAGCCCCATGGACTTGTAATGGTTCTGGAGCCTTTAAATTTTCGAAATCATCCTGGACTATTTTTAAGTAAAAGCCCTCAAGCTTATCAAATATGTAAGGCTGTTGACTCTCCTTCATGTAAAATACTTTTTGATATATATCATCAGCAAATTCAGGAGGGGAATTTAATTCCAAATATTGAGAATTCTTGGGATGAGATTGCTTATTTTCAAATTGGAGATAATCCAGGCAGAAAAGAACCTACAACTGGAGAAATAAACTATAAAAATGTCTTTAAGTATATTTTTGAAAAAGGATATAAAGGTGTTTTAGGTATGGAGCATGGAAATTCTGTTAAAGGGAAAAAGGGAGAAGAAAAATTAATTCAAGCATATAAAAATGTAGATCAATTTTTATTAAATAATTAAAATAAATTAGTTTTAGAAATTTTACTTTCTAAGTTAAGATCTATGGAAACACAAATTAGTTCGATTGATTTATAATTTTTTTAATTAATTATTAATGAATAGAAATTGGTGGAAAGAGGGTGTGGTTTATCAAATTTATCCTCGCTCTTTTAACGACTCTAATAGTGATGGTTTAGGGGATATAAAGGGAATAATAGATAAACTCGAGTATATAAAATCTTTAGGAGTAGATATGATTTGGATATGTCCCATGTATGAATCCCCTAACG
>CABXRK010000047.1 GCA_902514625.1 uncultured Bacteroidota bacterium | reverse complement strand
TAGCACCAATAATGAGATGTCAGCTAATTTATATCCTCAAAAAAATTTATCAAATGAAGATAGAACATTAGCTGTTAAAGTTCATAATCAAGCTAGAAGTGAAGTTGGTGTTAAAGATATAAAATGGTCAGAAACTCTATCCCTTGATGCTTTAAAATGGGCAAAACATTTAGCTGATAAAAATAAAATGTTTCATTCAAATATAGATAAAAGAAAAGGTCAAGGCGAAAATCTTTATTCATCTTATGGTTATAATAGTCAAACTCCTGGAAAAGATGCATCAAAAGCATGGTATGATGAAAAGAAAGATTATAAGTACTCAAAAATTGCTAACGATAAAAACTTTTATAAGACTGGACACTATACTCAAATGATATGGGAGGAAACCACCGAGTTCGGTATGGCGAAAGCCACTTCAGAAAACGGGACAATATATGTAGTGGCAAGATATTCTCCTCCAGGAAATTATATTGGATTATATCCTTATTAAATTAATAATAAAAGTGTTTAATAAAATAATAATTATAACTTGTGAATCAACTTTTAAATAAATTCTAATGAAAAAAATATTATTATTACTAGTAAGTGTTATTCTATATAACTGTACACCTTCTGTCAAAAAAGATTATGAATCAAATAAAGCTATTGCTCAAAAATGGGTTCAAGCTTTTGAAACTAACAATCTTGATCTATGGAAAGAGGCTGTTTCAGAAGATCTTAAAGATCAGTCTCCTCTATACGGAGCAGGAGTTATAGATTATAATGCTTCCTTAAATGTCGCGGAATTCTATATTAATAATTATAGAGATATTAGGTTTACCAAGGCTATTTGGCTTCCTGGTATTGATACAATAAATCTAAAACCCGATGGAAGTGTTAGAGCTTATGGAACATGGACCGGTATAAGTAATTCAACGGGGAGAACTTTCGCTAACCCTGCTTATCACACTTTTAACTTTAAAAATGGTAAAATTATAACCTCTGGAGAATATTTCGATGCCTCAGGAATGATTTCAGCAGTTGGTCCTGGCCCATTTGATAAAACAAGAAACTTGTTAGAGAATATTTCAAATAATGCAATTAACAAAAGTTTCAGATATCCAAAAGGAACACCAAGTATAACAGTTAGAAATGTTGTTTTAGAGCCTGGTCAAGAAGTTAAAACACATACTCATCCTTTCCCTGTTGTAGTAACAATTCTTAAAGGAGAAATGACTGTTGAATATGAATCTGGAGAAAAAAATATCACAAAAGCTGGAGAAAGTTTTGTAGGTGTTACTAATAAATGGCATAAAGCTAAAAACACTGGAAATGAACCTCTTGTTGCTATAGGAACATTTCTTGGTGAAAAAGGAAAAAAAATTATGATAATGAAAGAATAAAAATATTTTTACCACAAACACTAACCCCTCTTTTAAAGAGGGTTTTTTTATATTAATATTAACTAGTCTTTCTACCAGTTTTTTTTTCAATTGCCTTTAGTATTCCTGCACATGCATTATAATCCTCTAACTTTTCATATTTATATAAAGATTGATAAAGTTGATTAATAGAAACTCCTTTATCTATATCAGATAATGCTTTTTGATAATAATGCCTAACAGAATCCATTTCCATTTTTAATAACTAAAATTCAAATATCATACCAATTTTATAAATGAGACAAAAAGTCAATTATTAAAATTAATAAAATCTATAAACATTAACTTTGAAACCAATAATATAAGAATCCATATTAAAATGCAAAAAAGTATCTTATTACTTTTTCTTCTAATTTCTTGTTCAAAAAGTCAAGATATTTCATTTGATGATCATTTAAATGGTAAATGGATATTAAATAAAGTTACTTGTTATTGTTTTTTTGGAGAAGAATATGATTTTTCTAAAAATTCTATTGTTTTTAATAAAGGAAAGATTTTAATATCCAATGAAAACGATAAGTGTGAGTTTATTGCTGATTGTGGAACTTACGATTTTCTTATCACTACAAAAGTCATTACAATTGAAAAAAAATCCTATAATTATTCAATAAAAAATAACATTTTAACTCTTTTATATATTGATGTACCTGAAATTGCAGATGACGAAATTTCTTATGAATTTGTAAAGGATGAATAATACAATTACATTTGCGGAAATTTTCAAATATAAAATGGACTATAAAGAAATTCTTACAGCTAGCATCGTTTTATTTGCCGTTATTGACATCATCGGAAACATTCCGATTGTAATAGCTCTTCGTCAAAAAGTTGGTCATATTCAATCCGAAAAAGCTTCAATAATTGCAGGAGTAATTATGATACTTTTTTTATTTATTGGGGAAGAAATTCTAAAATTAATAGGAATAGACATTAACTCTTTTGCTGTGGCAGGGTCAATTATTATATTTTTTCTTTCTCTTGAAATGATTCTTGGGATTACTTTATATAAAGATGAACACCCTGAAACTGCATCTGTTGTCCCCCTTGCCTTTCCATTAATTGCAGGTGCTGGAACAATGACTTCATTGCTTTCTTTAAAAGCGGAATATGATACTATCAACATTATTATTGCTATATTAATTAATATAATCATAGTCTATATAATTCTAAAATCATCTACATTCTTAGAAAGATTGCTTGGAAAATCTGGTTTAAACGTAATAAGAAAAGTTTTTGGAATTGTTTTATTAGCTATTGC
>CABXRK010000046.1 GCA_902514625.1 uncultured Bacteroidota bacterium | reverse complement strand
TAGGAAAAACCCTGTATGAATTGAGTAAAGAGAAAAAAGTAGGTAAAGACAAATGGCTGTCCCAATCTATTTATGCTGCCGGCACGAAACACATAAAAGGTTTTATTCAGGCGTACCTCAATGCCAATCCTAATTTTAAAGCTCCATCTGAAAAATTAACAGATAAAAAAAAACCTATTTTAAATGGGGACCAGCTAGCTCAAACATTAGTAAAAACGTATATTGGAAAGGTAGAAATAGAAGACAAAACATCTAGAGCTTTAACAAAAACGAGTAAAGTGATCAATATTAAGACTATCGAAAATGATATGAAGTATGACGTTACAGAATTTGTTGTAGAAGCAGGAGAAAATGTAGAAATAGTTTTTGAGAACATCGATTTTATGCAGCATAATTTAATAATAATTAAGCCAGGATCAATTGATAAAGTAGGTAAAGCAGCAGACCAAATGGCTACGGATCCGAATGCTGCTGACAAAAATTATATTCCTGAAATTCCAGAAGTACTTTTTTCAACAGCCCTTATTGGTCCAGAAGAAAAAACTGTACTAAAGTTTACGTCTCCTAAAGAACCAGGCATGTATCCATATATCTGTACGTTTCCAGGACATTGGAGAATTATGCAAGGAGTTATGAAGGTTATAGAAAGTAAATAAAAGATCTGGTGAATAAAATTAAATATGGTGTAAGTACTTGGTTATGGCAATCTCCATTTACAACGGAATCTGTGGCTCTTTTTCCAAAGATAAAGACTATGGGTTTTGATTTGGTTGAAATTCCGGTTGAAGATCCTGAATTGATAAATGGTGATTTGGTAAAAAAAGCATTACTAGAGAATGGATTGGACGCAATAGTTTGTGGTGCCTTTGGTCCGAACAAAGATTTTACCCATGAAGACCTAGGTGTTCATGAAAATTGCTTCAGGTATATAAAAAAGTGTTTTCAGTTATGTAATCAGTTGGAGACTGATTTTTTTGCTGGCCCTATGTATGCCGCAGTTGGTAAGGCAAGACTTGTATCTATGGAACAACGAAAAATTGAATGGGATAGGGCAGTGATCAATCTTAATAAGGTATGCGCTATCGCAAATGATTATGGACTTTCCATTGCTCTAGAACCTTTAAATCGTTTTGAATCCGATTTAATAAATACTGCTGAAGATATAATGCGCTTGATAGATGATATTAATCAGAGAAATGCTAAAGTTCTCTTGGATGGATTTCATATGACCATTGAAGAAACGAATATCAAAGATGCTATAAAAAAGGTAGGGGATAAATTGATTCATGTACAGGTTTCCGAAAATCATAGGGGAGTTCCCGGTTCAGGACTAACTCCTTGGGCCGATTTTAAAACAGCTTTGACCGAAATTGATTATCAAGGAGCAATTGTTATAGAAAGTTTTACACCTGAAATAAAGGAATTGGCGGCGGCTGTATGTATTTGGAAAAATTTAGCGGCAAGTCAAGATGAATTTGCATCCGAAGGACTTCAATTTTTAAAAAAAACATTTAATACTTAAAATTATGAGCAACAAGAAAATTAACATAGCCATTGTAGGTTTAGGCTTTGGAGCTGAATTCATTCCTATTTACCAAAAACATCCCAATGCCAATTTAGTAGCTATATCGCAACGAAATTCAACTAAATTGAATGAATTGGCAGATACATTTAGCATTAAAAAAAGGTATACTTCTTTTGATGACCTGTTATTAGATCCAGAAATTGAAGCCGTACATATCAATACTCCTATCCCAGACCATGGCATACAATCTATAAAAGCCTTAAAAGCGGGAAAGCACGTAGCTTGTACCGTACCCATGGCCACTACTGTTGAAGAATGCAGGGAAATTGTGCATTTAACCCAAAAGAAAGACCTGACCTATATGATGATGGAAACAGTGATATATGCACGAGAATTTCTATATATGAAAGAACTCTATGAAGAAGGGCAGTTGGGAAAGATACAATTTTTAAAGGCAAGCCACCAGCAGGATATGGATGGATGGCCTAACTACTGGCCTGGGTTACCCCCAATGCATTATGCGACCCATTGTGTTGGGCCAGTTTTAGCTCTTACAAAAGGAGAGGCAGAATATGTTTCTTGTTTTGGTTCGGGAACTATTCGAGAAGGGTTGATAGCACATTACAATTCCCCTTTCGCAGTAGAAACTACACATATTAGGTTTCGAAATTCCGATTTAAGTGCGCAAGTATATCGTTCATTGTTCGACGTAGCTCGACAATATAGGGAAAGTTTTGAAGTTTATGGCTCTAAAAAATCAGTTGAATGGCCATTAATTGAGGGAAAACCATTGGTTGTTCACACCGCAAAAAAACCAGAACAGGAAATTCCTGAAGAGTTTGAGTGCCCTGATTTCGCAAAATTATTACCCAAAGAATTGCAGCACTTTACAACCCAAGGTGTTTATGATTCAGATGAGCATCAGCATCTTTCTTTTACTCAAGGTGCTGGACATGGTGGCTCTCATCCCCATTTGGTTAATGAATTTATAAATGCAATGATTCAGAACAGATCACCTTATCCTAATGCAAAACAGTCGGCAAATATAACCTGCGTTGGAATATTGGCTCATGAATCGGCTTTATGAAGGAGGTATAAGAGTACCCTTAATTATAAAACATCCAAAAAAAAGGAAAAATGGGATTAGTCAGTAATCTGCCTGTTTCAAGTGTAGATATGTTTCCAACAATTTTAAGTATGATTGCTCCCGAAATAAAAATTAATGATGATATAGAAGGTATTGATCTAAGTCCTGTAATTAAAGGTGGAAATATTGAAAGAGGACCAATTTATTGGCATTTCCCTCATTATAGTAATCATGGCA
>CABXRK010000045.1 GCA_902514625.1 uncultured Bacteroidota bacterium | reverse complement strand
TGTTACCATTCATTGTTTCCTCTATTCTTGAATCCATATACCCCCTTATAGGAGCAATTAATTCTGTGGAAAGATTTGTTAATGTATAAATAATTAAAATATACCTATAATTTTCAATAATCAACTCTACTTTTTTATTTTCTACATTACATTTTATAATTTTTGAAAAATTATATGTAGTAAACTCAAATAACTTTTTTCCTATAGAAACGCCTGCAATAAAACCAATAAATGATGAATTAAGCCAAGGTATTTTAGCGATAGAGGCTTTTATTGAAATAGAAGAATCTGCAAAATTATTGCATTGCATCCATATATATCCTCTTGGAAAGGAATGACCCCAATCTTTTTCAATATAACCTTTTCCTTGATTAAAATCTATAATTTTATTATTATAAGTAATATTTCCTTTAACAGTATGATTCATGCTTAAAATTCCATGATAACATTCCATAAATGGAATAAATGAAAATGGGCCCATGATTCCAGGAGAAAAAATTGAATTTGGCCAAGTTATTACGTTCTCAAAAAAAAGTTTACCAGAAAAATTAGGAATATCTATTTCAATGAAATTTTCCGTAAACCTGCTGTTGTCAATCTTTACGTCATGTATATAATTAGAAGGAGTGAATTTATCAAAATCAAATTTATAATATTTTGCATTTAATTCTTTTCCATCCAATAATTGAATAAATGACTGCTTTTTTCCATTTTCATCCATAGCTATACCTGGAATTATAGCAAAAGCATATTTTTGGTTTTTTGAAACTATCTTATAATACCATCCTTCAAAAAATTTTCTTGATTTTCCCCATCCATGATAAAGTGCTGGATTAAAAACTGAATAAAATCTTTTAAATATCATTATATCAAATCATTGTTTCTTGCGTAATCAATAGCTGTATTCCCTTTATCATCTTTTATAAACTTATCCGCCCCATTATCAATAAGAAAATTATAAATCTCTTTATGATTAAACATAGCTGAATATATTAAGGCAGTACTGCCCATAATATTCTGCGAATCTATTTCAGCTTTTTTTTTAACTAAAAATTTAACAATTGGAAAAAATCCTTTAAAACTTACACCCATTAAAGACGTACTTTTAGAAGAATCTTTTTCATTAATATCACTTCCCTTTTCCAAAAGATATTTTACAATTTCTAACTGATTATTATAACTAGCAAAAATAATTGGGGTTGACCCTCTAGAATCCTTAGATTTTAATAAAAATGGATACTTAGTTAGAGCAATGTATACTTCTTGAGTCTTACCTTCGCGTATTAAATTAAAAAAAATCTCCTCATTCATTATTATTAATATATAATTTTAATTAACTATTGTAAAAACTGATCTTCTATTTAATTGGTGCTCTTTTTCATCACATTCTACTCCATCTTCACAATAATTTTCTAATTTGTCTTCTCCATATCCTTTTTCTTCAATTCTATCTGAAGAAATCCCTTTATTAATAAGCCAAGACTTCGTTGATTTAGCTCTTCTAATTGATAATTGACGATTATATTCATTATTTGCCCTTGAATCTGTGTGTGAACCTATTCTAATTCTCAATTCTGGATTTTTAATTAATGCAACATAAACTTTGTTTAACTCAACTCTTGCTTCGGATGTAATAAAGGATTTATCTAAATCAAAATAGATTGGATTTAATTTTAAAATACAATCCAAATCATTAGGAATACAATCTTTAGCCCAGTCCAAATCAAAGTCTTCTACAAGTTTGTCAGATACATCACTTGTAATAATTTTGTTTCTGACAGAATTATAACCAATGCCATTAGATACTTCAATTATATAACTTTTATCACATTCAAAATTTTTATCAAAAATATATTTAGCTTTAGAATCAGCCTTAACTTCAGCAATAATTTCACCTTCATTAGTTAATAGTCTAACTATAGCTCCAGGTATTATTTTCTTAGTATTACTGTCTCTAACTATACCCTCAATTACGTAATCACATTTATTTAATTTAATTTTATATACTTCATCAGATTTACTACCTAAAAAACCATTTCTATTTGAAGAAATATATCCGAATTTTTTAAAATTATTATAAACAAATCCGAAATCGTCAAATGGACTGTTAATAGGTTCAGCCAAATTAATAGCATCTCCAGGAAAGCCCCTTCTATTTAGTTGAGACATAAAAACATCAAATCCTCCAAGCCCAATCCTTCCATCACTAGAAAAATAAAGTAAATCATTATCATCTATAAAGGGAAAAGATTCTCTAAACTCTGTATTAACCTTTGGCCCCAAATTGACTGGATTACCATACTCAACCTGATCTTCCTCTTCATAAATATCAACATACCAAATGTCTGAATAACCATAACTGCCAGTCATATCGGATGAAAAATAAAGTCTTTTTTCATCTTTAGTTAAAGTTGGATGAGCTACTGAATATTGATCACTATTGAATGGTAATTCCTCAACGTTGTTCCATGTTATACCATCATCAGAAGTGGCTTTGTAAAGTTTCAATTTAACCTGTCTTTTATTATCTGAAGATAATTTACCATCATTAAAATTATTTCGAGTAAAATATATGGTTTTAAGATCACTTGTAAATGCAGCTGAAGATTCATGAAATCTAGTGTTAATATCCCCTTTTAACATAATAGGATTATTAAGTTCTCCTATACTATCAAGATCAGCAACAAATAAATCTAAGAATTTATCTCCTGACCATTCATACTCATTATTACCGGTACTACTGTTTGTCGATGAAAAGACAACTTTATCATTACCAAAAAAAGATATCCCAAAATCAGAATTTTCAGAATTTATGTTAGTGCTAAAAATACTATGCCTTCTTGAATTAGAATATATACTGTCAAGATATTCGCGATTTTTTTCAAATTCATTTTTTATAATCAAATTATTAGATTTTTTTAAATATCTTTCCATTAAATCATCAGAAATATCAT
>CABXRK010000044.1 GCA_902514625.1 uncultured Bacteroidota bacterium | reverse complement strand
AACAGTATTAAAATTTTTAGGCTTTTCAGATAAAAAATTGCAATTTACTTTAGGTTTCTTTATTTTCTTATTATCATTGAAAATGATATACAATAATCAACCTTTTTTTTAAGATAATTTAATGATAAAATTGAACAAATTACTTTATAATGAGTAAGCAAAAAAAATATGATGAAGCCTATTTAAAAATGGCATTTATATGGGGGAAACTTTCTTATTGTAAGAGGAAAAAAGTAGGTGCATTAATAGTAAAAGATAAAATGATTATATCAGATGGATATAATGGTACGCCTTCTGGATTTGAAAATTTTTGTGAAGATGAAGATAGTTATACAAAATGGTATGTTTTGCATGCTGAAGCTAATGCTATTTTAAAAGTTGCTGGATCCACTCAATCTACTAAAGGAGCAACACTTTATTTAACTTTGTCTCCATGCAGAGAATGTAGTAAATTAATTCACCAATCTGGAATTAATAGAGTTGTTTATGTTAAAAAATATAAAGATGATTCAGGTTTAGATTTTTTGCAAAAGGCTGGAGTTGAATTAGTTCATCATAATATTGATAAAGATAAATTATAGTTGAAAAATTTTAATTTATATATAATAGTTATTATAGTTCTATCTATTATTTTAGGATATACAATGGGGATCAATAAACACTTTATTTTAAATAATATTGGAATTAGAAGTGATAATCTTTCTAAATTCAATAGGCTAATAGAATATTTAAAAGAAGACTATTTTTCAAAAATTAATACTGATAGTTTAGTTGGAAAATCTATAGATGAAATCATAACTAAATTAGACCCACATTCAGTATATATTCCTAAAGAAAAATTTCAAATTATATCTGAAAGATTAGAAGGAAATTTCGTTGGAATTGGTATCAGTTTCATGATGATTAGAGATACATTAACAGTTGTTAGTGTTTTAGAAGGAGGACCAAGTAAAAAAGCCGGAATTTTAGTGGGTGATAGAATTTTAGTAGCTAATAATGATACATTGTTTAATAAAAATTATTCTAGTGAAGAAATTGCTTTAAAGTTGAAAGGTAGGTCCCAAACAATTTTAAATATAGAAGTATATAGAAGAAGTTCTCAGAGATTACATTATAAATTATTAAGAGCTAAAGTTCCAATAAGGAGTGTCATTAGTTATCAAATAAAAAGAGATGTAGGGTATATTAAAGTTGAAAGATTTGCAAAAAACACATATGATGAGATAAAAAAAGTTCTTTTAAAAAACAAATCTGATGGAATTAGTAAATTAATTTTAGATTTGAGAAATAACCCTGGAGGGTATTTATTTACAGCTGAAAAAATTTTGGATGAATTTTTAGATTCAAAAAAGATAATAGTTATTACTGAAAGTAATAATGGAAAAAGAGATACTGTTTTTGCTTCAAATGATGGAATTTTTCTAGACCAAAAAATTTTTGTATTAGTTAATAGGCAATCAGCTTCAGCTAGTGAAGTTGTTGCTGGAGCTATTCAAGATAATGATAGAGGCATAATAGTAGGAAGGAGAACTTTTGGAAAAGGGTTAGTTCAGCAACAGTTTCCTTTAGGGGGTGGAGATATAATAAGATTGACTACCGCAAGGTATTTTACCCCTACTGGACGATCAATTCAAAGAAAATACACTTCAGGGAATCAACTTTATTTTGATGAAATAGACAATCGATTAAATTCTGAAAAAATTTTTCGAAATGAAGATTTTTCAATCGATGATAGCATAGAATTTAGAACGCCAAAAGGCAAAATAGTTTATGGAGGGGGAGGAATAATTCCTGATGTTTATGTCCCTAGATCAGAAAATTTTAATGAACAAAATTTTAACGAAAATGTCATAAATAATTTTACATTTTCATTTTTTGATAAATACAGAGATAAATTAATAGTACAAAACCCTAAGATATTCATTAAAAACCCTATTAATGATCAAGAATTTGTTATGAAAAAGTTTAAAGATTTTTGTATTGAGAATTCTATTCAAATGGATCTAAAAAAAAGATAAGATCTTAAATAAGATAAAAGCTTATTTAGCATTGTATCTATATAATAAAAAAGCATTTTTTATGATATTGAATAAAGATGATGCTGTAATTAATAAAACTCTTAAAATGATTGAAAATTAGATTTAAAATTTTTAGTCTTTTATTTTAAAAAAAATTTTTTTAGAAATAATAAATATAATTAATAATAGAAGTGAAGAGCTTGAGGCTAAAATTCCAATTAAAGCTATAATACTGTTTTCATTTAATGGATTATCCCAATTCAATTTTGTCAAATTAAAAACAATCATTATAAAAGAAAATAACGCTAGGGTTTTTAAAAAAAAGCTCATGAGGATTAATTTTTAGTTTACAAATCTAATAATTATTAGATAAAGTATCTTTGATGTTATGATTTCAATAAAAAATACTTTAGTGTCTGAAGACATTATTGAGAAAGAATTTGTGTGTAATTTATCTAAATGTAAGGGTGCTTGTTGTGTTGAAGGTATTTCTGGAGCTCCTTTAGAGGAAGATGAACTTATTTTATTGGAACAAAATCATAAAGAAATTAATGATTTTTTGTGTGAAGAAAGTAGAAAAGAAATAAAAGATAAAGGTCTTTTCGTAAAAAGTTTAGATGGTGAATGGGAAACTCCTTTGATTAATGGGAAAGAATGTGTTTATGCTGTTTTCTCAAAAAAAGGTTTTGTCCAATGTGGAATAGAGAAAGCTTATAGAAAAGGTAAAATAAATTGGAAAAAACCCATTTCTTGTGAATTATACCCAATTAGAATTAAAAAACATTCAGAATTTGTAGCGGTAAATTATAATAAATGGGAAATTTGTTCATCAGCCTGCGATTTTGGAAAAAATTTAAAAATCCCTCTATATAAATTTGTAAAGAATGCTTTAATTAGAAAATTTGGAATTGATTGGTATGAAGAATTAACGAATCATGTTCTGGAATGACATTTTGTGCACTTCCCTTTATTTATAAGGGTTCTAAATAAATAAATAATCTTAACTAACTGTTTATTAGTTTTTTAACTAAAACAGTGTTTTTGAAAAATAAATTATAAAAATGGATTTTTGTTAAAAACTAATCCATTTTGTGAATAAGTAAGACTTTCTTTTTTCATTACAATTTAGAATCTTTGTTGTTATCAAATTGTTATCAA
>CABXRK010000043.1 GCA_902514625.1 uncultured Bacteroidota bacterium | reverse complement strand
AAGAAAATATTAAGGAAATTTTAAACAAAAGATTTGATGTAATAACTTTTTGGCATGTCTTTGAACATCTTTATAGCCCTGATAATCAAATGGTTAACATAAAAAAAGTTTTAAATAAAAAAGGAATTTTAATTATAGCCGCCCCAAATTTAAAATCATATGACGCAAAAATATATAGATCTTTTTGGTCTGCTTATGATGCTCCAAGACATTTGTGGCATTTTAGTGAAAAAGGGATTATTAAGATGCTAAAAAGGCATAATTTTAAATTTCTTGAATCAAAGCCATTATTTCTGGACGCATTATATGTTTCTTATTTGTCAGAAAAGTATAGGAAAAGTAAAATTCCCTTTATTAAAGGTGTTTTTTGGGGAATAATTTCGAATTTAATGGCAATTAAAAGCGGAGAATACTCTTCAAAAATTTATATTTTTAAAAAAAATTAAGAATTTTCCTGGATATTTAAAAGTCTAGTTATTTTAAGGCTAAAGTCGGCAAATAAAATTTTCCCATTAGCATTTCTTTCAATAGCATATTGTGTTTTTGAAATTAGCGCAGTGAGATTTTCAATGTTTTTTGAATGAATATAGGGGGAGAAAAAGTCAATTTTAAAGTCAATATTTGACTGATAATTAACGATTTTTTTTGCGCTATATGAAATTAGCAACGCATTTCTTATTAGATTGCTCATATAGTTCAAAAGTTCTTTTTGGTTAAGCTTACCCCATGAACCGATTTCATTTGACCAATTCATTAAATTTACTATAACGGCTTTATTTCTTTTAGCCTTAACGGCTAATCTAAATAAGGCTACAGCTTTTGTTTCTAAAAGAATAGAGTGTTGAATATTGTCTTTTAATTGAAGAGCGTTTCGGAGACTTCCGTTAGATGATCTTACTGTAGAAATAATTGTTTCTTTATCCCAGTTTAGAGATTTAAAATAGATGGAGAGGTCTTTTTTATTTATTAAAGGGAGATGAAATAATTGACATCGAGATTTTATTGTGCTTAAAATTGAGTCTGGATTGTTAGTTATGAAAAGGAAATAAGTGTTTGGCGGTGGCTCTTCAATTAATTTGAGCAGCTTGTTGCCCGCTTGAGGTTTAATTTTTTCTAATCCCCAGATTAAGCAAATTTTATTTCTATTGCCATAGGATTTTAAATTTAATGAATAAATTATCGACTCAACATTTTCAACACTAATGTTCCCTTGCTTATTGCCAGAACTTATAAGATTAAGCCAATCACTAACATTGCCATAAGGGGTTTTTTTTATGAACGAGAGCCAATCTTTATAATAATCTGAAGGTTGAGCTTTAGAGTCAGGAAGGGGAAAAAGATATAACAAGTCAGGGTTTTCATAAAACTGAAATATTTCCTTTCCCTTTTTTAGTTCATTAGAAAGAAAGTCTTTTTCATATAATAAGCACATAGCAGCACCAAGAGCAATTGGCAGACCTCCATAGCAATTAGAGTCAATAAATATTGATGAATGCGAAAAAGTTCCCGAACTTTGAGAGAGTTTAAGTTGTTCTAGAAGTTTTTTTTGACCAATAACTTGATTGAAAAACATTTTATAAATATAAAAGAATTATGTTTTGCTAATCTAAAAGAATTTAGTTTATTCGATAAAATAAAAGAACAAATGATTTCAATTAATAAAGTTGATGTTAAGAATAAGATTGTTTTAATTAGGGTTGATTTTAATGTTCCGCTTGATGAAGAGCATAACGTAATAGATGACACTAGAATTAAAGCCGCATTGCCAACAATAATACATGTTTTGGACAATGGAGGAGCTTGTGTTATTATTTCCCATCTAGGTAGGCCTAAACAAAAAGAGCATAACTTTTCTTTATTTCATATAAAAAGTTGTTTGGAAAAAAATTTAAAGAGAGACGTAATTTTTCATGATGATTGTATTGGGAAAAAAGCAGAAAGATTGTCCAAAAAATTAAGACCAGGGGAGGTGTTGCTTTTAGAAAATCTAAGGTTTTATCCTCAAGAAGTAGATGGAAATTTGGCATTTTCAGAAAAGCTTTCTAAGCATGGTGAAATTTATGTAAATGATGCTTTTGGAGCAGCCCACAGAGCACACGCGTCCACATCAACAATAGCGCAATTTTTTAAAGTTAAGTGTTTAGGTCTATTGTTAAAAAAAGAAATTTCGGCAATTAATAAAATCACAAAAAAAGGAAAGCCTCCCGTACTTGCAATATTAGGAGGCGCAAAGATTTCTTCAAAAATAACAATTATAGAAAACATTTTAGATAAGGTAGACAATATTATAATAGGAGGGGGGATGGCGTACACTTTTATTAAGGCAAATGGAGGGAATATTGGAGATTCAATTTTTGAAGAAGAGTATCTTGAATATACCAGGGAAATATCAAAAAAAGCCATCAAAAAAAATGTAAAAATCTTTTTGCCAATTGATGTTGTTATAGCAGACAGATTTTCTAATGATGCGATTAGAAAGCTTTCAAAAATTAATGAAATCCCATTAAAATGGATGGGATTAGATTCAGGACCAGAAACCTTGTCTTATTTTAAAGATGTAATTTTGCAATCTAAAACTATACTCTGGAATGGACCGCTAGGTGTTTTTGAGTTTAATAATTTTGCAGAAGGGACAGTTGCATTAGGAAGGTATATAATGGAAGCAACAAAAAAAGGGTCATTTTCCTTGGTTGGAGGAGGAGATTCTGTTGCGGCAGTAAAAAAATATGGATTTGACAATAAAGTGAGTTATGTCTCTACTGGCGGAGGCGCTATGTTAGAATGTCTTGAAGGGAAAACTTTACCGGGAATAAAAGCACTAATGTAAAGTATTTTATATGAAAAAATTTTTTCTGGCATTAATGTTTCTCTATATGTTTTCTTGTCAAAGAGCTAATAAAACTAAATTTATTTCAAAATCAAATGGAAATATTAATAATATTACTGTGGTTATGGAAAAAACTTATTGGAATGGAGCAATAGGAAGAAGCATTAGAAGCGAGTTCCAAAAACCCTACGAAGGATTGCCAATAGACGAACCTATTTTTACATTAAATTATCTTAATCCTAAGGCTTTTTCAGGATTTGCTCGTAATAGTAGAAATATAATATTGATAAAAAAGAGTGACTCTATCGATAAAAATGTGAACTATATTGATAAATTCGCTCAACCTCAAATTATATCATTTTTTGCGGGAAAAGAAGAATCTATTATTTCTAATATAAAGGATAAGAGTGAGCATATAAGACAGCTTTTTAAAGAAAATGAAAGAAAAGAAAAGTTAAAAAGAATGGGGAAAGCTTTTTCTAAGGAGAAAACTCTTCAAGAGCGGTTTAAAATAAAAATTAAATACCCAAATGTATATAAAACTGTTAAAGACACCAGTAATTTTATATGGATTGAAAAGGCGATCGGCAAAGGAACATTAAACATAATTTCGTATACCATTCCGTTGCAGCACTTAAAAA
>CABXRK010000042.1 GCA_902514625.1 uncultured Bacteroidota bacterium | reverse complement strand
TATAAAATACTAAAAATCAGTCATTTGTGTCGAATTTTAAATATACAAAATTCGATTTTACATAGGTTAAAATATTTCGTTCAGAGTTTTGAACTAATTATTTTTTCATAATTCAGTTGTATAGATTATCATATCATTTTCCTTGTGGGGATTTTTTTTTGTGGTATTTTTTTGGTGGCGTACCATAACTGCTTTAGTGGCTTAAGTAAAGTGACCTCTTGTCGCGAGTTTGTAACGCGTGCCCTACCTTTCTCGAGCGAACAAACGAAAAGCAACGGCCATTTATTAAAAAAAAGTACCTAAGAACTGAGAAGAAACACCAAATCTGTTCTACGCAATAAAGCAACTTAATCCTGTTCACAGGCTATACCGTTTTATTCGTTCTCTTGTGGGAGTACGCGTTACAAACGCGCTTTAGCGTTAAATCGTTTGCGTAATCATTCAAGAATTACCCATTGCTTTAATTTAACATCCGTTTCAGAAGAAAGTTCCAAAGTTAGAGAACGGGACATATAGATACCTGCAGCAGCACTAGTTTTACCTACAGCAAGGCAAAGGGTAAGATCTTCTTCTGGCACAAATTCTCCGTTATCTTCGTCATAGATAAATTTCTGATCAGATGAACTCGTATCACTTTCTACAAGTCTTAAACTCATTCCTTTTGAAGCTCCTCCAGGCATTTCTATACAGTAACCGGTAAACTCAACCGAACAAATCTGAAGGGTTTCTTTGTTATAAAAAAACTGAACATCACCACCTCTTGCCTTACAAGAATGTGCATGCAATTCTTCATTGAAACCTCTACCTCGCGTATCAATACAATATCCTAGTTGATCTTGTTCATCTAGATTGTCTGCAAGATGAATCACTGGTGAAGGAGTTTGGAGAATGGGGGTATTTGCACGTGTCACATCTACCGTTATATCCTCAATTTCATTTTCCAAAAATGGAGCTGTTCCTACTTTTTTACAGCAACTTAGGGAAAAAAAAATCAAACACAATAAGCTTCTGTATTTCAAATTATAATTTTTCATTTTTTGATTTGTTCTCTAATAATTTTATTCTTCAAAGGAACATTAATTTTAATAATTTTCGATATTATTTTATGATTATTAGAATTAATAATCACTCTTTTTTCTAATTTTGAAGTCCAAAGGGGGAGTAGTTCAACTGGATAGAATAACAGATTTCGGCTCTGTTGGTTGGGGGTTCGAATCCTCTCTCCCTCACAAACATAGAACCCATAAGGAATTGTGGGTTCTTTTTTTTACCCAAAGGGTTTTAAATAAAAACATAACTATCTAATTAAAAATAATTTAATAGTAGGGTTCAATTCCTCCCTGGGTCACAAAAAATAAACCTCACTTTTAAAGTGAGGTTTATTTATTTAAGTTAGTTAATTTTAACTTATACCTAAAATTATTTTCTAAATTTAGAACATGATTCAATCTTATAAAAAGAAAATTAATATTCATAATAATTATGATATAATCATGATTGGTTCAGGAATGGGTTGTTTATCGGCAGGGGCGATTTTAGCTAAAGAGGGTAAAAGGATTCTTATTTTAGAAAGACATTATACTCCCGGTGGCTTTACACATGTTTTTAAAAGAAAAGGGTATGAATGGGACGTAGGTATTCATTATATTGGAGAGGTTCAAAGAAAAAATAGTGCAATCAGAAAAATATTTGATTATATAACTAATTCTAAACTCAAATGGGCCGATATGGGTAAGCTTTATGATAGAATAATTATAGGAAAGAAATCTTATGACTTTGTTAAAGGAGTTGAAAACTTTAAAAATAAAATTCTTCAATATTTTCCCAATGAAAAAGTGGCTTTAGATAAATATATTGATTTGATTTTTACATCGAATAAAGCAATGGGTAAATTTTATATAAGTAAAGCTTTACCCAATATTATAGAAAAGTTATTAGGAGGACTAATGAGAAAAAAATATTTATATTTTTCAAATCAAACCACATATGAGGTTTTAAGTAGGATAACTAAAAATGAAGAATTAATAAAAGTTTTAACTGGTCAGTATGGTGATTATGGGTTACCTCCAAAACAAAGTAGCTTTGCAATGCACGCTTCGGTAGCTAAACATTATTTTGATGGTGGCAGTTTTCCTGTTGGAGGATCTTCAGAAATAGTTAAAACAATAGATCCAATTATTGAAAATGCATTAGGAACAATATTAGTTAGTGCTGAAGTTGATAGAATTTTAATTAAGAATAATACAGCCTTTGGAGTTAAAATGAAAGATGGCAAAAAGTTTTTTGCCAAAACGATAATAAGTGGTACTGGAATTTTCAACACATATGAAAAGTTAATTCCAACTGAAGTTTCCAGAAAATACAGTTTAAGTTCAAGATTAGAAAAAATTAAACCATCAGTAGCCCATGGCTGCTTGTATATTGGGTTGAAAGGTTCCCCAGACGATTTGAAATTGCCAAAAAACAATTTGTGGATTTATCCAGAGGAGGGAGATCATGATAAATGTGTAACTGATTATCTTAACAATAAAGATGCCCAATTTCCAGTTGTATACATTTCATTTCCTTCATCAAAAGATCCTACTTGGACGAAAAGATATCCTAATAAAAGTACAATTGATATTATAACTCTTTTTCCATATGAATTATTTTCTAAATGGGAAGGCACTAAATGGATGAATAGGGGAAGAGAATATGAAAATTTAAAAGAATTATTATCAAAAAGAATGTTAGATGTTTTGTTCAATCAGTTACCTAATTTAAAGGGGAAAGTTGTTCATTATGAGTTATCTACTCCTTTAACTACTAAAAATTTTGTAAACTATAAAAAAGGGGAATTATATGGAATTGAACATAGTCCATCCAGATTTAATCAAAAATTTTTAAAACCAAAAACTTTTATTTCCGGATTGTTTTTAACTGGGCAAGATATTGTAACTGCTGGAGTTGGAGGAGCATTATTTTCTGGTTTAATTACTGCATCTTCAATTACAGGTAAGAATTTATTAAATAAAATATATAAACATTCTTAGTTTATCTTAAAATAAGAGGATGTTAAATTATTAAATAAAATTTCCTTTTAAGGAATTTAAATCAATTAATGATATTTTATTATCAATATATATAGTTGGGATCTCCTATCTATATTTCTTAGTACAATTTTATGCTTATCATACCATGAGTTTTTTTATTATTTTTATTAATAAATTAATAATTGATTCAGGTGGTTTTTTTTCCAAAAAGGGTAAAGATTTTAATTCACTTATCTAGTATTTTTCTTATTTTTTCTTTAATTGTAAGAGTAGTGCTTTATTTAATGAGCCACTCATTTATTGAGTTTGATGTTATTAATATTTTCAAAATTTTTTTAATTGGTTTATTTTTTGATTTGGGAACATTATCATATTTGATGTTTTTTTATTGCTTTTATTTATTGTTTTTTCCTTCAAAACTAAATGGCAGAAGAATTGATGTCTTTTTTACAAAATGTTTTTATTTTTTTTTCCTATTTATTATAACTTTTTCATTTTTATCTGAAATCACCTTTTGGAGAGAATACAATAGAAGGTTTAATTTTATTGC
This sequence comes from uncultured Bacteroidota bacterium, assembly GCA_902514625.1. GTDB lineage: Bacteria > Bacteroidota > Bacteroidia > Flavobacteriales > Flavobacteriaceae > TMED220. Next base: position 71 of record CABXRK010000042.1, on the reverse strand, counting down.
AGTTGATTACCTATTGTATACTTATGAAGTTATATCCAATATTAATGAATCTTACCCAATTCCTATATTAT
>CABXRK010000041.1 GCA_902514625.1 uncultured Bacteroidota bacterium | reverse complement strand
TAAAACCAATAATAGAATTCATTATTCCGATATATCCACTAGTAAGATTTAAATTATCGTAGTTAGTTAATTGATATACAAGAGTTGGTTGAAAAATTAATGCGAAAACTCCTCCTAGAATAGTTCCAATCATAAGGGCTATTAAAGGGGTAGTTTTTTTTATAATTAAAAAGACAACAATTCCAGGTACAAAAAATAAAATAGGATTTAAATTAAATTTCTCTTTTATACTAATTATCAGATCTGATGAATTATTAATTGAAGAAATTTCCACAAAAAATCCAAGAATAAAAAATGTTATTATTGTTATTGATATTGATGGGATGGTAGTATATAACATGTATCTAATGTGAGAGAAAATATCTGATTTTGCCATTGCTGAAGCCAAGTTTGTGGTATCACTTAACGGAGATAATTTGTCTCCAAAATATGCGCCTGAGATTACGGCTCCGGCAACCATTCCTACTGGGAATCCAAGAGCTTTTCCAATCCCAATTAAAGCTATTCCAATAGTAGCTGAAGTAGACCAACTACTTCCTGTAGCAAGAGCAACAAATGCAGAAATTAATATACAAGAAGGGAGAAAAAAAGTTGGATTAATTATTTGTAAACCATAATATATCATTGCTGGAATAATTCCACTAATTAACCATGTTCCACCCAAAGCACCTACAAATAATAATATTAAAATTGCTCCTGTTGTAGCTTTTAAATTTTCTGAAATTTTGTTAATCATTTTCTTATATGGAACTTTATTTTTAAAACCAATTAAAGAGGCAATTGCCCCACCAATTAAGAGAATAAATTGATTTGATCCATTAAGAGAATCATCTTCATAAACAGAAACATTTATAGCTAGAAGAATAACTAAAATTATTATTGGTAAAATGGCAGTAAATAATGGAATCATTTTCTCATTTTTGTTCATAATAAAATAATTAAGATTTTGTGTAATTATACAATAATCTAAATTACATTGCAAAATTTATTACCAACTAAAATAAATTTTCCAGTTACTTTACTTTTATATTATTTTTATTGACGTAAACATTTGTATTTTTGTAATTAATAAAATTTAAGATATGAGTCAATACGATGTAGTTATTATAGGTTCAGGACCTGGTGGTTATGTTGCTGCTATTAGATGTTCTCAATTAGGATTTAATACCGCTTTAGTTGAAAAATATAAAAGCTTAGGAGGAACATGCTTGAATGTGGGCTGTATTCCATCAAAATCTTTGTTGGATTCGTCTCATCATTATGAACAATTGATTGATAATTTTGATCACCATGGTATTGAAATCGATGGAAAAGTTAAAATTAATCTTAAAAAAATGATTTTAAGAAAACAATCTGTAGTTGATCAAACCGTAAAGGGAATTGATTATTTAATGAAAAAAAATAAAATCTCTGTATATAACGGATTGGGAAGTTTAATTAATTCTAATGAGATAAAAGTTCAGTCTGCTAATAAAGTCAATACAATTAAAGCAAAAAATATAATTATAGCAACTGGTTCCAAACCTTCAATTCTTCCATTTATAAAATTGGATAAAGAAAGGATAATAACTTCCACTGAAGCGCTGGAACTTAAAGAAGTTCCAAAAAAATTAGTTGTTATCGGAGGAGGCGTTATAGGGTTAGAATTAGGACAAGTTTATAGTAGACTAGGCTCTAAAGTATCTGTTGTGGAATTTGCTGACAGAATTACTCCTGGAATGGACAAATCATTATCTAGAGAGCTAACCAAAATAATGAAAAAGCAAGGTGTTGATTTTTATTTTTCTCATACTGTAAACAAGGTTCAGAGAAAAGGAGATGTTGTAACAATTAGTGCTTTAGACAAAAATGATTCTATAGTAAAATTTAATGCTGATTATTGCCTGGTTTCTGTTGGAAGAAAACCATACACTAATGGTTTAAACTTGTCAGAATTAGGAATAATTACCTTGCCAAATGGCCAAATTGAAGTAAATGACACTTTTCAAACTTCTATTCCTAATATTTATGCAATTGGAGATGTTATAAGAGGCCCTATGTTAGCACATAAAGCTGAGGAAGAAGGTGTTTTAGTTGCTGAGATTATTTCAGGACAAAAACCACATATTAATTATAATTTAATTCCTAATGTTATTTATACCTGGCCAGAAGTTGCTTCTGTTGGAAAAACCGAAGAGGAACTTAAAAGCAAGGGTGTTAAATTTAAAACTGGGCAATTCCCTATGAGAGCATTGGGCAGGGCCAGGGCTAGTATGGATACTGATGGATTTGTTAAGATAATTGCTGATTCATCAACAGATGAAGTTTTAGGAGTTCACATGATTGGCGCTAGAGTTGCTGATTTAATTGCAGAAGCAGTTACTGCTATGGAATTTAGAGCTTCTGCTGAGGATATAGCTAGAATTAGTCATTCTCATCCTACTTATGCAGAAGCAATTAAAGAGGCAGCATTAGCAGCAACTGAAAATCGTTCACTGCATATGTAGATAATTAATTGCAAAGTCCTTTTTTTTGTTCTATTGATAGAATAATATTTTCTAAAATATTTTGATAATATGTGTTTTGAAAAGATTCTTTGTTATGTCCAAGACTTGAATAAACAGAAGTGTTACCATTTTCAAAACACTTATACCATATTACTGGGTGATCTTTACCCATTCCAAAATCTTTATCCTTGACAATAAAACTTATATTTCCATTAGAGATAATAGTGTTACCATCAATAGAGTAAAGGATTTTTGCATTTTTTTCTTTTGGATTATTAAAAAAAACATACCATTCATCATAGTGTTCCCATCTATAAGGAATAATATTTTTATTATATATACTATCAAAGGATTTATTTATAATTGTAGCTTTTTGAATATGAGGGTCTAAAGAGTGATGAGAAAAAATAGCACCAATAAGTTTTTCATAGTACCAATCCCAATGATGAGAATCATCACCAGCAGCATGTATTCCTAAAAAATTTCCTTTTTTTTCCATATATTCTTTAAAAGCATTTCTTTGCGCAGTATTAAGTGTCCTTCCAGAAACATTATTCCAAATAACGAGATTGAAATTATTCAGTTGTTTTTTATTGAAAACTGCACCATTATTTGAAAAAGTAAATTTCCAATTATTATTTCTTTCTAAGATTCTAAAAAAACTATTAGCTTTATCTATTGCATCATTATGAGCAAATCCATTTGTTTTAGAGAATACTAAAACATTAAATTTCAAACTATCAATTTTAAGCTCTGGAGGTGTTTTTTCATAAATAGGGAATCCATATTTAACTTTATAAACCATAACAGATATAAATATTAAAAATAATATAACTACAGATGAAAGGAAGAGTATGAGATATTTAAATTTTTTTTTCATTCTTTATGTTAAGCTTTTAAAAAATGATTAAATTTTTCTTTAATTAAATCTAACGATAAATTACCAATACTTCCTATATGTGAATGTTTTATATTTTTATTTGGAATATATTTTTTTGAATTTATTTGATCAGTTAATTCATTATAAGCTTCTCTAAAAGGTTTTCCGTTAATTACATTTTTATTAAGGTTTTCAACTGAAAAAATATGATCATATTTATCGTTTTCCAAAATATTTTTTGAAACCCTAACTTTAGGAATACTGTAAATCATCATATCTAAACAGGATTTTAATTCGTTAATTCCATTTATTAATGGAGCTTTTGAAAGTTGAAATTCTCTGTGATACCCACTAGGTAAATTATTTATTAGTAAAGTTATTTGATTAGGAAGTCCCTGAAGGAGGTTACATTTTCCTCTTATAATTTCAAAGATATCAGGATTTTTTTTATGAGGCATAATACTAGATCCAGTAGTAAGATTATCAGGAAAAGAAATAAATTTAAAATTTTCACTCATATAAAGACATATATCCATAGATAATTTAGATAAAGTGCTAGCAACTAAACTTAGTCCAATAGAAGTAGTTTTTTCTAATTTACCTCTACTCATTTGAGCAGA
>CABXRK010000040.1 GCA_902514625.1 uncultured Bacteroidota bacterium | reverse complement strand
TTGTTGATTACATGCTATTAAAAGAAATGGAATTAGATAATAAATAAATTTTTTCATGTCATTTTTTATTTTTTTTAAATCTACGATTTAATTTAATTTTGGCGAAAAAAATAAAATGATTTTATATATTTTCGGCAAATTTTACGGCAAATACTGATATTTAAAAAAAATAAAATACAAAAAACACACAAAACCCTTTAAATAAAGATGTATATATCGAAAAATTTTTATTAAAAACAATATACCCTCAGATTAATAATAAAAAAATTATTTATTTTTGTTTAATATATAACCTAAACTCATAAGACCAACTCCGAGCCCTCCAAAAATTAAAAATACTTTAGTATATGGAATTAAATTTAAATAACTTAAAAAGAAAAGTGTGAAACTTGATATTCCAATTCCTAATCCGATCCATTCATAATTTTTCATTTTCATTTACTATTTCTTATTTATAAATTTAATGAATATTAAAATAATGTCATATTTTATATATTTTTATTAAGCAAAATTTTTTATTTTTAATATAATTATGAAACGCAGAACCTTTATAAAAACTAATTTTACTTTAACCAGTGGGTTACTTCTTTTTGGACAACAAGCGTGTAATTCTCAAAATAATTTAATTCAGGATTTTGGCTTACAATTATTTTCTCTACCTAAAATGCTTAATCATGATTTAAGGGGTTCATTGGAAATGATTTCTAATATCGGGTATAAAAAATTAGAATTATATGGTCCATTTCCCTTTAGTTCTGAGAAGGCAATTAAAGAATGGGAAGCAATAACCCCTCAGCTAGGATTTAGTGGTAGTGGATTTTTTAATTATAATGTTTCTGACTTTAGATCTTTATTAGATGAATATGATTTAAATGCTAAGTCAGCTCATATAGATTTACACACTTTAAATACTCGAATGCCAGAAGTTGGTGATGCCGCCAGATCTTTGGGTTTAGAGTGTGTTGGGATAGCATATATCCCGGAGGGAAAAAGAAAAACTTTAGATGATTACAAACGAATGGCAGATGAGTTTAATGTATTAGGTGATTTGGCAAAAAAAGAGGGCTTAAAGTTTATTTATCACAATCATGGATACGGATTAAAAGAAAAAGATGATGAAGTTCCTATGAAATTGATTATAGATAATACAGATCCTGAATTAGTCTTTTTCGAGATGGACATCTTTTGGACCACCGCAGGAGGTGCCAATCCTATAGAATATCTTAAATCATATCCCAATAGGTATTTATGTATACATTTGAAAGATATGTCCAAGTTAGTTTACTTCTCTAAAGATGGCAGTAATCCACAACAGTGGATGGAATTATTCCCTTATATGACCAATGTTGGGAATGGTATCCTTGATATTAAACAAATAGTTTATGAAGCTAAAAAAAATGGTGTTAAACATTTTTTTGTAGAACAAGACATGGTTGAAAACCCTAAAGAATCCTTGCAAGCAAGTTTAGATTATTTAAAAAATATTTAGTTAGAGTTTCTAATAAACTATTTTCTTCTTTTAGTAATTATATGCCTTAATAGTAAGGCTATTCCCGTGAGGTATAAACCAATTGTTAGTTCAAATGGAATCCATTTGTCAGTAACTTCAAATGTATAAATGGAGGCGCCTAATACATCTTTTATTAGAAGAAGGAAAATTATTGTTGTTCCAATAATATATTGGTATTTATCAAAAAATTTTTTCATTTATTTTATTATAAAAACAATATTAAGAAAAAAATGATTATTTAATTTAGAATTATAATTAATATTTAAAAATGTATTTTTAATGTTGAACAATTTTAGATTATAAGAATTTATGGAAGATTCTTTTGTTGAAAAGGCAAAGCAGGTTTTGGAAAATAATTTTCAATTAGGTGGATTTGTTTCTAAATCAAATTCTATAACTTTAAATTAAAATTAATAATGAAAAAGATAATTCTTTCAATTTTAGTAGTTATAGGATTTAGTTTGACAGCTTTATCATTTTCTAATAATGAACTTTTAGCTAATTATATAACAATTAAAAATTATAGTTCTAAAGATTATGAGGTTTGTATTTATTGTAATTCAATTAAAGAAGGGGCTGCAAAATTATTAATAAACTCTGTTGTAAAATCTATGGAAGAGGAAGATTTTAAAGTTCGGTGTGAGATGATTAATCTTGAAGTTAAATATGGAGATTTTTCTTGTGATATTATAGCTTTCAGTGATAGCTATACTTATATTCTAAATTAATCAAATGAAAACAAATTATAAAATGTTACTTAACATTACAGGAATACTAATCTTAATAAATATTTTAATTGATTTTTCTACTGATATTTGGGGTATTTCAAATTATCCTGATTACATAAATTCTGTTTTGGTTATTTTTTTAATAATTTTTGCCTCTCAAGTTTATTCTAAGAATAAATAGTGATAGTTTAATTTTAAATTAGTTTGAAGAGGTATTATTAAATGAAAAATTATAAAAAAATTAAATATTAAAAGTAATAGAGAATTTAGAGCCTATTTAAAATCTGGAAAAAGTCAGACAACATTCCATCGTCAGTAGCACAAGTATATAAAAATAAAGGGTGCAAAGGTTGGGCAGATTTTCTAGGAAAAGAAGATTAGTGCCAAATAAGTGCCAATATTTGAAGAACAACCTCAAATAGATATGTCTGAAGACTAGGCTCTATTTGTTATTTTTATAACTCATTAACATATAATCTTTTGCTTCAATCCATTCATTCCAAGAATAATCTGATTTTCCATAATTATACATCATTTCACCTCCATTCCCGTGATTTAAGTTTAATAAATCGTGTCCAAGTTCGTGATAAAGAATATACCATTTTTTTGATGGTGTAGCATCTTTCCATTGTTGAGCGTCTACTTGAATTTCAACTTTACTATCATCATTCATTCCCTTTGATGTTGCAATTATTCCAGAATCAAGTATTTCTGAAGTAATCATAACCTCATTCTCTTTGAAAACAATTCCATTTTCCTCACAATCACAAATGAATATTTTTACCATTTCCCGTAAATCATATAAATTGACTTTATCAATATCTTTTCCACATATTGATAATCCACTTTTAATATAGTCAAGGTCTGAATATTCTATTAAGTAATTATTTCTATCAAAATTTAGAATAGCCCCAGTGATTATATCTATTACTAAGGCTATAGGAAAAAGCACCCCAAGAAGCGATAATGAATTAAATTTCCTTTTTAACTCAATTCTTTTATCTTGAAAACCATCAACCTTTAAAACCAATTTTTTTTTGGAGAGACTTTTTTTTATGAAAAAGGGTTTAGTTGTATTTCCAATTAAATTTCCATTTATGAAAATCTCTGCCTCTTTATTTGAATTAACAGAGATTCTTTCAATATCTCCGTGTAGTATTGTTGCACAAGAATTAAATAAAATAATACTTAAAACAAGTATTAGTTTTTTCATATTATAAATGTAAGAAAAACTAGTGCCAAATAAGTGCCAAAAAATTAACTAACTTTATACTTAACTAAATCGTAAGAAAAAACCCCTCACTTATGTGAAGGGCTTTGATTTATAGTGTAGTGTAGCGGTTACGCTAGCTCCTCCTCTAGGGCTCGAACCTAGGACCCTCTGATTAACAGTCAGATGCTCTAACCAACTGAGCTAAGGAGGAATATTCAATGTTTATGGGTCTTTCAAAGATTTTTACTTCTAAACTTTATTTTTCCAGTTTGTAAATCACAAAAGAAATCACAAAAAGGTTAAAAGTATGTCAATTCAAAATTTCAATAAACGAAGACCAAAAATAGTAAAATAAATGTATTTAAATTATATAGTGAGTCAGATTATTTTTCCAATACCATTTACCTTTCTAATCATTCTTTTTATTGTTAGTTGTGGTTTTCTTCTTTGGTTTTTTTCTTTGATGTAAAAAAGCCCCTACTACTACTTTTATTCATAGAGGGGCTTACAAACACAACGCAGTCAAATTATTTACGTTTTACGCTGTAAATTAAATATTTCATCATACTCTTTTTGATTCCATTTAGGGCCGTC
>CABXRK010000039.1 GCA_902514625.1 uncultured Bacteroidota bacterium | reverse complement strand
TCTGAATTTGTTCCCTGCAATCTAACAATAATAGGAACATTAATAGAGTTTCCTATATTCTTATAAGCTGAAACGATACCTTCAGCAACTCTATCGCATCGAACTATTCCTCCAAAAATATTAATAAGTATAACTTTAACTTTTGGGTCTCTCAAGATTAACCTAAAAGCTGTTTCAACTCTCGATGAATCAGCAGTACCACCAACATCTAAAAAATTAGCTGGATCTCCCCCTGCTTGTTTAATTAAATCCATTGTAGCCATAGCCAAACCTGCACCATTAACCATGCAACCAACATTTCCATCCAAATCAACATAACTCAAACCCGCCTTCTTAGCCTCAATTTCTACAGGATTTTCTTCTCTTAAATCCCTTAATTCGGAAAGGTCTTTTTGTCTAAATAAAGCATTGTCATCAATAGTTACTTTAGAGTCTACTGCAACTATTCTATCATCAGAAGTTTTTAAAGCCGGATTTATCTCAAATAAAGAAGAATCAGATTTAATATAAGCATTATATAAAGAGGTTATAAATTTTGTCATTTCCTTATACGCCTTGCCATTTAATCCGAGGTTAAAAGCAACTTTTCGAGCTTGAAACGGTAAAATACCAACTTTTGGATCAATAGTCTCTGAAAAGATTAATTCCGGATTTTTTTTAGCAACAGCTTCAATATCCATTCCTCCCTCAGTTGAATACATAATTATATTTTTACAGGTAGCTCTATCTAAAAGAACTGAAATATAAAACTCTTTATGATCAGATTCACCAGGATAATATACGTCTTCAGCTATTAAAACTTGATGAACAGTTTTACCTTCAGAGGATGTTTGCGGAGTAATTAATTTCATCCCAATAATTTCTTTAGATATCTCTAAAACTTGATCTAAGTTTTTAGCCAATTTAACCCCTCCTCCTTTACCTCTTCCACCAGCATGTATTTGAGCCTTGATAACATAAATACTCGTGCCAGTTAGATTTTTCAAGTCCTTAGCTGCCGATAAAGCTTTTTCAGGAGAATCAGCAACTATACCTTTTTGAATAGAGACACCAAAACTTTCTAACATTTCCTTTCCTTGATATTCATGTAAATTCATAACTAATTTTTATAACTATTGACAAAAATAATAAACTAAAATAAATACCAATAAAATAATTATTTAAAGTTTTTGTTTTAAATATAACATTATTTAACATATTTAATATATTACTACACTATACATTATTTCTTCAATCTATCTTATTATTTTTGAAAAATTTATAATATGAAAAATTCAGATCTCCTTAAAATTGCTGCTGATTATAGCGGTCCTATTTACGTATATGATGCAGAGAAAATCGCATATCAATACCAAAGATTATTTTCAGCTTTTAAAAATATTAAAAGTTTAAGATTAAATTATGCCGCAAAAGCTCTTTCAAATATTTCAATACTTAAATACATTAACTCTCTAGGAGCAGGTCTTGATACGGTCTCTATTCAAGAAGTTTTATTAGGTATTAAATCAGGATTTGAACCAGAAAAAATAATTTTTACACCTAATGGAGTTTCAATTAATGAGATTGAAGAAGCATCAAATTTAGGCGTACAAATTAACATTGATAATCTTTCAATTCTTGAACAATTCGGAAGTAAAAACCCTGATGTTCCAGTATGTGTTAGAATAAATCCGCATGTAATGGCTGGTGGAAATTCTAAAATCTCTGTAGGCCATATAGATTCTAAATTTGGTATTTCAATACATCAAATCCCACATTTAATTAGAATAGTAGAAAATACAAAAATGAATATCAATGGAATTCATATGCACACTGGAAGTGATATTCTTGATATTGATGTTTTTTTATATGCTACAGAAATCTTATTTGAAACTGCTAAAAAATTTAAAAATCTAAATTTTATTGATTTTGGGAGCGGATTCAAAGTTCCTTATAAAACTGGGGATATTGAAACGAATATTGAAGAACTTGGAGAAAAACTAACTTTAAAATTTAATTCTTTTTGTAAAGACTACAACCGTAAATTAACTCTTGTTTTTGAACCAGGCAAATTTTTAGTGAGTGAAGCAGGATATTTTATCACTAAAGTAAATGCTGTTAAACAAACCACTTCAACAGTTTTTGCCCAAATTGAAAGTGGATTCAATCATCTACTTAGACCTATGCTTTATGGATCATACCACGAAATATTAAACCTTTCAAATCCTAATGGAAAAAAAAGATTTTATTCTATAGTTGGATATATATGTGAAACTGATACTTTTGGAAGTAACAGAAAAATCTCTGAAATAACTGAAGATGATTATCTTGTTTTTAAAAATGCAGGAGCATACTGCCATTCAATGGCTAGTAATTATAATTCAAGATTAAGACCTGCGGAAATACTATGGATAAATGACAAAGCTGAACTAATTAGAAAGGAAGAAACATTTAATGATTTAATTAATAATCAAATCATTTTAGATTTCAAAACAATCTGATTTATTAGTATAAATTTAAGATATTACGCCTGAACCTAATAATTCGTCATTAACATACCAAGCAACAAATTGTCCTGCTGCTACTGCCATCTTAGGCCTATCAAACAAAACGTATAAGGCATCTTCCTTTTGATACAAAATGGCTTTAGAAAGAGGCTGTCTATATCTAATTCTAGCCATAACTGATAAAGTTTCATTATAATTTAATCTCATATCTTCTCTAACCCAATGGATTTCAGTTAACAATACTTTTATACATCTTCTATATAATCCTGGATGTTTGTCACCTTGTCCAACATAAACGATATTGTTTACCACATCATTATGAATAACAAAAAGAGGATGTTTTGAACCACCAACAAACAAACCTTTTCTTTGCCCAATAGTAAAAAAATGTGCTCCCTGATGATAACCTGCCAATTTTCCACTATTAACATTGTAGAAGATTTTTTTTTCATGATAATGTAACATTTCTTCATCTGAATTAAAAACAGGCTCAATTTTTGAATACTTATTATAATTAAATGGCACTTCAATTATTTTTCCTTTTTTAACTTCAAGTTTTTGTTTTAAAAAATCTGGTAAACTCACCTTTCCTATAAAACAAAGCCCTTGAGAATCTTTTTTTTCAGCAGTAACTAAATTCTGTTCTTTAGCTATTTTTCTTACTTCAGACTTCAATAATCCACCAACAGGAAATAAGGATTTTGATAACTGAAATTGATTTAATTGACACAAAAAATAAGATTGGTCTTTAGTATCATCAAGTCCAGCATAAAGAGCGTTATAAAAAGTATTATTATTATTTTTTATAACTTTCTTTTGACAATAATGCCCAGTCGCAACATAATCTGCCCCTAAAGAAATAGCCATTGCTAAAAAAATTTCAAACTTAATCTCTCTATTACATAAAATATCTGGATTAGGAGTTCTCCCCTTATTATATTCATCAAACATATAATCTACAACCTTATCCTTATAATCTTTACTTAAGTCAATAGTTTGAAATGGAATACCTAACTTTTCTGCTACTAACATCGCATCATAACTATCCTCAAGCCAAGGACATTCATTGTTAATTACAACACTTTTATCATGCCAATTTTTCATAAAAAGGGCAATAACATTATAATTCATTTTTTTTAACAGATAAGCTGCAACACTTGAATCAACTCCTCCCGAAAGACCTACCACAACAGTTTTTTTCATATGACAAAATCAATTGACAATAAAAACAAATTAAAATATAAATATCTAACGACGCTTATTTTGAAGTTTTTTTTGTTTTTCAGCTTGTTCCATTGCTTTTTGTAATCTAGCAGAAAAACCTCCTTTCTTTTTAGGACGCTTTTTATTTTCTTCAATTTGCAATCTAATCTTTTCATCATCAATAATAAAATTCTTTATTACCAACATTAGAATAATAGTTAAGATATTTGAAACAAAATAATAAAGACTTAAACCACTAGCATAATTATTAAAAAAGAATAACATCATTAAAGGCATCAAATACATTATAACCTTCATATTGGGCATCCCAGGCTGATTAGCAGTTGGCTGTTGACCCATTGTCATCATAGTATAAAAGAAAATAGCAACAGACGCAAGAATAGGGAATAAACTAATATGATCTCCATATAATGGGATATTAAAAGGTAAATCTAGA
>CABXRK010000038.1 GCA_902514625.1 uncultured Bacteroidota bacterium | reverse complement strand
ACCCAGAAATTAAAAAAGAAGAAAGAAATAATGCTAAATTGTTAAAAAATGAAGAAAAAGAATTAAAAAAATCAACAAAAAGAGCTGCTAAAGATTCAAAAAAAGCAACTAAAAGGGCAAGGAAAAAAAGTAAATAGTTATGATTAAAATCAAAGAAGTTTTAACTAAAAATGACTTTAAAGTTTTTGTAAAATTTCCATTTAAATTATATAAAGACTCTAAATTTTGGGCTCCACCAATTACAAGTGAAGAACTAAAAATATTAGATAAAAAGAATAACCCTGTTTTTAAAAATGCAGACGCAAAATTTTATTTAGCCTATAGAGGGAATAAAGTTGTAGGAAGAATTGGTGCTATGATTAACTGGATTGAAGTAAAAAAATTATCAAAACCAAAAGTTCGATTTGGATGGTACGACGTGGTAGATGATTTTAATGTAAGTAAATTATTAATTGAAAAAGTTATAGAATACGGAAAAGAAAACAACTTGTCTTTTGTTGAAGGTCCTGTTGGATTCTCAAATCTTGATAAAGCCGGGCTCCTTACATATGGCTTTAATGAACTGAACACAATGATAACTTTATATAATTTTCCATATTATGAGAAACATCTAAAAAAACTTAAGTTTAAAATTCATGCCGAATGGGTTGAATACGAAATTAAAATAGATTCATTTGAAGAGTCACCTGAAAAAATTAAAAAAATTTCAGAAATAATACAAAAGAGGTACAAATTAGAAGTTATACATTTTAAATCCACTAAACAGATCATCCCTTATGTTGATAAGATGTTTAAACTATTATCACAATCATATAATCAATTACAAACTTTTGTTCCAATCCAAGATTATCAAATAAACTATTATAAGAAAAAATACTTTAAATATTTAAACCCTGATTTTATTAAATGTATTAAAGATGATAAAGACGAATTAATCGGTTTTATAATTGCCATGCCCTCTTTTGCTAAAGCTCTAAAAAAAGCTAATGGCAGTTTTTTCCCTTTAGGTTTTTTACATATTTTAAAGGCAAGATATTTATATAATGATAAAGCTTCTTTTTATTTAATGGGAATTCACCCATCATATCAAAATAAAGGTGTTCCTGCAATAATATTAAATGAAGTACAAAAGTTATTAAATTCAAAAGGAATTAAGTTAATTGAAACAAATCCTGAATTAATAGAAAACGAAGCGATTCAAAGGTTGTGGAAAAACTATAATCATCGTATTCATAAAAAAAGAGCAACATTTAAACTTAATCTTTAGATGATAATTATTATATGATATGCTTAGAAAAGATAGTATAATCGCTTTAGCTTCTGGTGAAGAATCCGCCCCGATTTCCATAATTAGAATATCTGGAAAAGATTCAATAAACATTTCAAATAAACTTTTTTTTTTAAATTCCGGTAAATCATTAATATCTCAAAAATCCCATACTGTTCATTTAGGGGAGATTAAAAGTAAAGGTGAGGTTCTTGATCAAGTTTTATTAACAATTTTTAAAAGTCCTAATTCATATACAGGTGAAAATACAATTGAAATTTCATGTCACGGATCAAAATATATTCAAAAAAAGATCATTGAATTATTTATAAAAAAAGGAGTAAAACCAGCTAAACCAGGAGAATTTACCCTCAGAGCATTTATAAATGGTAAAATGGACCTTTCTCAAGCAGAAGCAGTTTCAGATTTGATTTCATCTGAGAATCAAATGAGTCATAAAATATCATTAAATCAAATGCGCGGAGGATTTAGCTCAGAAATACAAAAATTACGAACTGATTTACTAAACTTCACTTCATTAATTGAACTTGAATTAGATTTTAGTGAAGAAGATGTTCAATTTGCTGATCTTGATAAATTAAATGAATTATTAATTCGTATTAAAGAACTTATATTGAATTTAATTAAATCATTTAGTTTAGGAAATGTAATAAAAAATGGTATTCCTGTTGCTATAATTGGAGCTCCAAATTCTGGTAAATCTACCCTTTTAAACTCTATACTTAAAGAAGACAAGGCGATAATAAGTAAAATTCCTGGAACAACAAGAGATATTATAGAAGATACCATAACTATGCAAGGACTTAGCTTTCGATTTATTGATACTGCAGGGATAAGAAAAACAGATAATGAGATTGAAAAAATTGGAATTAAAAAAACATATAAGAAACTAGAATCCGTCGCATATATATTTTATTTAATAGACTCAACTATTTATTTAAAAAATAAATCTTCAATACATAAAGAGATATCTTTAATTATAAAGAAAAACCCTAAAACTCCATTGCTTGTTGTATTTAATAAAATTGATTTAAAAAATAAAATAAAATTTAATTCTATTAAGATAACTTCTCCTTATGTAATAATAAGTGCAAAAAATAAAATTGGTTTAGATAAACTTATTTCTTACATGATTTCTAATTTTAAAAACTATCGAGAAAATACTATAATAACAAATTCCAGACATTATTCTGCTTTATTGAATGCTAAAAAAGAAATAGAAAATGTACAAAAAGGATTAAAAAAGAAAATCAGCGGAGATCTTATATCTGTTGATTTAAAACATGCTCTTAACTATCTAGGAGAAATCACTGGTGAAGTTACTAATGATGAATTATTAGGAAATATTTTTAGCAAGTTCTGTATAGGTAAATAAATACCAATTTAATTCACTGTATTTTACTTTCATTATATCAATATATATAGCACTTAGTAAGTTATTTCGCTGTATTTAATATTCTTTTTACTTTAACCTATTTAGTGTATATTTGGTGTATCTAAATAAGAATACACCAAATACACCAAGAACTATGAATGACTTTAATACACCAATTAGCATTAAAAAAGTATTCCATAAAGCACAAAATAGATGGATGATTAGATATTACTTTGGAAGTACAAGGTTCACCGATGATGATGGTAATGTTAAATACAAATCATATAAAAAAGATGAATACCCAAGAATTGGATGGATTAAAGAACCCAAGAATGCATACGAAAGGCAAGTAAATAAGAATGCCGAAAAAGAATTAGACAAAATGATTGCAGCTAAAAATACTGATTTAATACGAGGTAAACTGGGTATGCTTACTGAAGAATCTAAAAAAGCTAATATGTTAGATGACTTTCAAGAATATATAGACAGGAAGTATACTAAAAAGAATACTTATCAGGCTCATATAAGTGTATTAAATAAATTAAAGAAATTTATTGGTGGTGATTATATTCCTTATACAAATGTGGATTCAAGGTTTTGTAGGAATTTTCTTGAACAATTAGAAACACAAGAATATTCAAGAGGAAGGCTAAACAAAAATAGTTCTCTATCCTACTTTGGTTCTTTCAAAGTTTTTCTTGGTGAAATGCACCAAAAAGGCAGAATGCTGCACTACCCTGCTGATAAAATTATCGCTAAAGGTCAAGAGTATAAAGTAAAAGATATACTTACACCTGATGAACTGCAAAGACTTATAAAAACTGACATTAGAGCTCACAGTTCTTTAAAACCTTATTTTATATTTGCCTGTCTTACAGGTCAAGCGCACGAAGAATGCAGGTTAATGACTTGGAATATGCTTGAGCAAGATGGTGAAAGGTTTTATTTAAGAACACAAAGAAAAAAAACAGATAAGTATTATAGAATACCAATTAATTCTCAAGCAATGAAAGTTCTTGGTAAAAGACCAACAGATGGAGACCAAAAAGTATTCCCTACACTAAAGTATTCACAAATGCAAAATGATATACTACAAGAATGGGTTGATAAAGCTGGTATTGATAAAAAAGTAACACCACACGTTGCTAAACATACTTTTGCTTCAATGTATTATAAGAAAACTAAAGATGTCGCTGCATTGATGATTTTACTTAATCATACTGATATAAGCACAACTCAAAGGTATTTAGCAAAACTTCTAGGTTCTGATTATTTTGAAGACAAAGAAGTTAAACTTGATACTTTTGATTTTTAGATATATTTAATGAATGACTGATTTTAAATCATTTCTTCTTTTAATTCAGCAACTAACCCAGACCTCTAATTAACTTTAGGGGTTTTTTTGTACATTAGAATATGTTTAGGACTCTTTTAGGTATTTTTTTTTCAACCTTTATAATCGTTTCTTGTAGCAAACCTGCTCCTGCAACCACTCAACTTCCTGTTATTAATATTACTATAACACCCAATACTTCAACATCTAATACCTCTACCACAGCAAGTTCAACTACGGCAACCTCTACCACAGCAAGTTCA
>CABXRK010000037.1 GCA_902514625.1 uncultured Bacteroidota bacterium | reverse complement strand
GTTAGGATTTAATTCTATTGATTTGTTAAGATCTAAAAGGGCAGCAGATTGATCTTTAAATCTAAAAAATTTTATCAATCCATTGTTTTCAAATTCAAAAGATTTTTTAGGATTTTCAATAAACTCTGCTTCATAAGTAAAAAAATATCTTATTTCTTCAAAATCATCTTTTTGCCCAAAAGAAAATAAATGAATAAATAATAAAAGAAAAAGTAGTTTTTTCATATTATAAATTTACAAAAAACACAAAAAGGAAATTAGAGGGATGCAGATTTATTTTACCCAGTAGTATTTTTAGTATTTTAGATATATGAAAACTATACGTGATTATATCTTGTACATATTCCTTTTAATTGGCTTTTGTTATTTTCTTCTTCAGCTTTAACATTTGTTTTTAAGTTTTTAATTAAATTGCCAATGTTACATCATTTTAATTATTAAATTCATAAATAAAATATTATTATGAGAATTTTTGTTTCGGTATTAATTTTTTCATTATCAATTTTCCAATTAAATGCTCAATTTAAGTCATCAATAATTACTAGGGAGTCTGAAGTTCCTAAATATCAATTACCAGAACTTTTAATTAGTGAAAATGAACAAAAAATCACAACTAAAGAGCAATGGGAGACCATCAGACGTCCTGAGTTATTAGAATTTTTCACTAATCAGGTATACGGTATTATGCCTTCAAAAAAAATAGAGGCTAAGTATCAAACTCTAGAGTTTCAAACTAATTCTCTTAAAGGAAAAGCAACTCGCAAGCAGGTCAATATAATTTTTTCTAATGATGATAAAAAAATTTCGATGAGCTTACTTATTTATACTCCAATAGGAGTTAAAAAATCACCAGTTTTTTTAGGATATAATTTTAATGGAAATCACACTGTGAATAATGATCCTGAAATTTTAATAAATGGTAAACAAGAAGATGAATTAGGAGAAAAAAAAATAATGATATTAAAGCGTGATGCAAGAGGAAGTCGTTCTTCAAGGTGGGCAATAGATAAAATAATAGAGTCGGGTTATGGTTTAGTCACTGTTAATTACAACGATATTGATCCTGATAAAAATGATTTTTCTGATGGCATTCATCCACTTTTTTATAGTAAAGGTCAATTAAAACCTGAATCTGATCAATGGGGTTCTATTTCCGCATGGGCATGGGGGATGTTTAGAGTAATGGATTATTTAGAGATTGAATCCTTAGTTGATGAAAAAAAAGTAATACTTTTTGGTCATTCAAGATTAGGTAAAACTGCCTTGTGGGCAGGAGCTAATGATAATAGATTTAGTATTGTAATTTCTAATAATTCAGGGTGCGGGGGTGCCGCAATTTCAAGGAGAAGATTTGGTGAAAAAGTTTCTGATATTAATAAAAATTTTCCTCACTGGTTTGCAAAAAATTTTCATAATTATAATGAAAATGAATCAGCATTACCAATTGACCAACATATGTTAGTAGCTTTAATAGCGCCTAGACCAGTTTATGTTGCTAGTGCTAGTGAAGATTCTTGGGCAGACCCTAAGGGTGAATTTATTAGTGCAAAAGAGGCCTCTATTATTTATGATTTATATAATTTAAAAGGTATTAATTCTTCCTCTTTTCTTCCTCCTGTAAATACTCCTATTCATCGAAATGTGGGATACCATCTTAGAGAGGGTGATCATGATGTCACTGAGTATGATTGGAATCAATTTATTGAATTTGCAAGAATATATTTTAGTTTATACAATATAAAATAGTATTTTTAATTTTTTATTGTAAATGCTAGGGAGTTATAGGGATATTAAGTTTTTAATCATTTTATTGAGTTTTTCTTTTTTTTCGAAATTAGCTGCTCAAGAAACAGGATCTATATTTATTAGAAATACTTTAAGTATTTATAATCCTGCCTTTACTGGAATTGACGGTCCTTATGTTTTTTTTACTACAAGGAGTCAGTGGAAAGGTGTCGATGGCGCTCCAAGAATAAATTCTTTGATATACGATCTACCACAAAAGAAGAATGTGCATTTAGGTTTTATTGCTCAAAATGATAAGGTGTTTATTGAGAATAAAACTCTTTTTGCTGTTAATTATAATTATAGTTTAAAATTAGCAGACAATCGATTCTTGTTTTTAGCTATTAAAGGAGGAGGTTTTTATAATAATATTGACATCAATGAAATTGAAAGTAAACGTATATATGATGATTATAATCCTGCACTATCTCCTGTAAAGAGTTATTTCACCCCCATTTTTGGTTTAGGAATGCATTACAAAGCTCCTAACTATTTTTTAGGTATAGGAATTCCTAGTTTATTCAAAAATAAAAGATTTGAAGACAGTAAAGAATTAAAAACCACTGCTACGGATTATTCTTATTTACATTTATCTGCAGGTGGAAAAATTAAATTTAAAGATATTTTCACTTTAAACCCTACAATTATATATAGATCGATCCCTACGAGTCCAAATATATTAACAACTACTTTGGGTATTTCTTATAAAGAAAAGTTTTCACTTGGAGGAGTTTATTCTAGTAATGAAAATTTAGGAGTATTTATAACATCAAAAAACAAATGGGGATTTGAGTGGGGGTATGGATATGAGTTCACTAGTAGTGCTA
The DNA here is from genome assembly GCA_902514625.1 of uncultured Bacteroidota bacterium. Classification (GTDB taxonomy): domain Bacteria; phylum Bacteroidota; class Bacteroidia; order Flavobacteriales; family Flavobacteriaceae; genus TMED220. The sequence goes on along the minus strand of CABXRK010000037.1, from coordinate 2,661 downwards.
TAAGCAAGGTGATAAAGAATCCAACTCATGAACTTATGATTAGAATAAATTTACGAAAAAAGGCTCCACCAGAGCAGGAAGAAGATCAAACAAAACAGAAACAAGATGAGATACAGTAAAAATATATTCATTTTATATTTCTTTCTTTTCTTTGGAATGATTTCTTATGGACAAGGTTTTAGTTGGACTGGAACTACTATAACTTGTTCAAGCACTTTGTCAAATACAGCAACAGCTTCGCTTAATATACCTGGGCTAGGAGTTCGAGTTGTTAGAAATGTTAATCTCAGAAGTACTTTACAAAGTTTGATAGATAGTGGAGTAGACATTAGTTGTCTTTGCACTTCAAACATTACTACTTTTATTAATTTAATTAAAAATCGCCCTTTAGTAAGAGATACTTTTAATCAAGACATATCTAGATGGGATACCTCTAATGTTACAACAATGGATAGTGCATTTGAAGATGCTCTTGCATTTAATCAAGATATAAGTAACTGGGATGTAAGTAAAGTTAAAAATATGAATCAGATGTTCCAAGATGCTAAGGCATTTAATCAAGACCTTGGAGATTGGAATGTATCTGAGGTTAAAACAATGGCTAATATGTTTCATACTGCTGAGGCATACAACAATGGCGGACAACCTCTAGATTGGTCAAACACCTCTTCGGTTACCACAATGGAAAAAATGTTTTATCAAGCAGATGCATTTAATCAGGATGTTTCTTCCTGGGATACCTCTAAAGTTACCAGTTTGTTATATACGTTTTATGAAGCAGATGCTTTTGATAATGGAGGTGTACCTCTAAGTTGGAATACCTCTAATGTCACAAATATGAAAGGTACGTTTTACAAAGCAAGGATATTTAGTCAACCTCTTGTTGGATGGACTACTCCAAAGGTTGAAACAATGCATCTTATGTTTAGTCAGGCTTATGAATTTAATCATGATATTTCTGCTTGGGATGTTTCTAGTGTTGAAAACATGGAAAGAATGTTTGCTGGAAGATCAGATCGAGTTCATAAATTTAACAATGGTGGACAACCTCTAGCGTGGTCAAACACCTCTTCGGTCACAAATATGAGAGAGATGTTTAATCAGTCAAAAAGTTTTAATCAAGATGTTTCTTCTTGGGATACTTCTAAGGTTACAACAATGGAAAAAATGTTTGTAAATGCAAATGCATTTAATCAGGATGTTTCTGATTGGAATATGTCGAGTGTTATAGCCTTACAATATATGTTCTTTGCTACAGATGTATTTAATAATGGAGGCGTTGCTCTTGACTGGGATGATGGATTTGGAGTTAATGCTAATCTTAGAGCAATGTTTCATTCTGATGCTAATCTTACAAGTTTTAATCAAGATATAAGTGGATGGGATACCTCAAATGTTCAAAATATGAGGCAGATGTTTTTCAATACAACTGTTTTTAATCAAGATATTAGTGATTGGGATGTTTCAAGTGTTACTACTATGGTCGAAATGTTCTCCAGGGGCTCTGGAAGAGGTCCATCTGCTTTTAATAATGGAGGTGTTGCTCTTGATTGGGATGATGGATTTGGACTTAATGCTGATCTTGAAGAAATGTTTCATCTAAATGCTGCATTTAATCAAGATATTTCTGCTTGGAATACTTCAAATGTTCAAAATATGAGGGAAATGTTCTCATTTTCTCCAGTCTTTAATAATGGAGGGGTTGCTCTTAACTGGGGTGATGGGTTTGCTCCTAGTGCTGTTATGATGGAGATGTTTAAGAGAACCAATAATTTTAATCAAGATATTTCTTCTTGGAATATGTCTAATGTTAGGAGAATGACAAGTATGTTTCAAGAAAATTCTGGTTTTAATAATGGTGGTGTTGCTCTAAACTGGGGTGATGGTTTTTTTGCAAATGCTATAATGGACTTTATGTTTGATGAAAGTGTATTTAATCAAGATATTTCTAGTTGGGATACTACAAATGTTATTAATATGAGTCATATGTTTGATAGAAATAATAATTTTAATCAAGCTATTGGTTCCTGGAATGTAGCAAATGTGACTGATATGTCGGTAATGTTTTGGCAGGCCGCTTCTTTTAATCAAGAATTAGGAGAATGGGATGTTTCAAGTGTTACTAATATGAACGAAATGTTTGAAAATGCAACGTCCTTTAATCGTGATATCTCCTCGTGGTGTGTTTCTCATAATCCTTCTAATACTGAATTTGCTCAACTTTCTCCTTTAGCACTCCTTGCTAATAATCTACCAAGATGGGGTGAATCCTGTAGTCCATTGGTTACACTTGAGTCTACAGATGATGATGATCCTCCATATTTATATGCTGGAGAATCATTTACGATTACTGCAACTTTTAATAAGAACATGAATAATACACCTCAGTATAGTACTGATAATGGGACCTCTTTCCAAAGTTTGACTTCAACAGGAGATTTAAAAGTTTGGACTCGTCAAATAAATGCAGATGATTTCTCCGGAGGCAGTTACACTTTTACCGTTTCAGGAACTTGTGTTACTGGAGGGTATGCATATGAATCTTCAGAAGGGCTATTAGATGGAGATGAAACGGGCGTTGATAGTATAACTTTTGAAATTAGCAAGAAACCTGTAATAGAGGTTTCAGATATAGTAAAGACCTATGGAGATCCTGATTTC
>CABXRK010000036.1 GCA_902514625.1 uncultured Bacteroidota bacterium | reverse complement strand
ATCATATGCCAGCATTTTTTTATTAACTGTAAAAGGATTTTTTGACATTATATTTTTAACAGTTATATTTTTTATAGAATCAGTTTTTTCTATAATTCTTCTTATGTCTCCATCAGTAACAATTCCAACTATTTTCTTTTTTTCCATTACAACACTTGCTCCTAGTCTATTTTTTGAAATTTCAATTATTAATTCTTTAAATGAAGTTGATTTCTTTACAATTGGTTTAGAATTTTTATCTGCTAGCATTCCTAAATTAAGTATAAGTTTTTTACCTAATGTACCACCAGGGTGAAATTTAGCATAATCCATTTTTTTGAAATTTTTTAGTTCTAAAAGACATACCATCATCGCATCTCCTATTGCCAATTGAGCACTTGTACTTGAAGTTGGAGCTAGATTATTTGGACAAGCTTCTTTTTTAATATTAGTAGAAATAATTACATCAGACATTTTTGCAAGGTAAGATTCTTTATTACCAGTAATCCCAATTAAATAATTTTTAAAGGTTTTAATTGAAGGAATTAAAGCTTCTATCTCAGAAGAATTTCCACTATTTGAAATACAAATTACTGTATCATTAGATTGAATAATACCTATATCACCATGAATTGCATCTACTGAATGTAGAAAAATTGCGGGAGTTCCAGTAGAATTCATTGAAGAAACAATTTTTTTAGCAATTATAGAACTTTTTCCAATTCCTGTAATTATTACTCTTCCAGTAGACTTATGAATTTTTTTTACAGCTTTAACAAAATTTGAATCTATGCTTTTTATAAGATTAAGAATTGAATTTCCTTCAATTGAAATTGTTCTTTTAGCACTTTCAATAATTTTATTGTTAATATTCAATTCTTAATTATTAAAATAATGTTTAGGAAAGTATTATATTAGCTAGACAAATGTATATAATTTTCTTTCAAATACATAAATGCATAATTTTAACTTATCTAAAGAATTAAAAAGTAATTTTGGCTTTTCTACTTTTAAAGGTTTACAAGAACCTATAATTACAAATATTTTAAATGGTAATAACACTTTTGTAGTTATGCCAACAGGAGGTGGTAAATCCTTATGTTATCAATTACCTGCTCTTTTGAAAGTGGGGACAGCAATAGTAATTTCCCCTTTAATTGCTTTAATGAAAAATCAAGTTGATATGTTAAGAGGGATTTCAAGCGAAAATGGAATTGCACATTTTTTAAATTCCTCTTTAAATAAAACTCAAATTAATCAGGTAAAAAATGACATCCTTAATGGAACGACAAAGTTATTATATGTTGCTCCAGAATCTTTATTAAAAAAAGAAAATCTTTCTTTTTTTAATAAAATACAGATTTCATTTCTTGCAATTGATGAAGCACATTGCATTTCTGAATGGGGACATGATTTTAGACCTGACTATAGAAATATCAGGGTCATTGTAGATAAAATTAAAAAAAATATCCCAATTATTGCTGTTACTGCTACTGCAACTTATAAAGTTCAAGATGATATCTTGAAGAATCTAAAAATAAAAAATGCAAAAATTTATAGAGCTTCATTTAATAGACCTAATTTATATTATGAGGTTAGAAATAAAAATAAAACTATTGATTATGAAATTATAAAGTTCATTAAAAAAAACAATGGCAAGTCGGGCATAATTTATTGTTTGTCCAGAAAAAAAGTAGAGGAGATTTCTAAACTATTAAATGTTAATAATATAAAAGCTATTCCATATCATGCTGGATTAGAATCAAAAACAAGATCTAATAACCAAGATATGTTTATTAATGAGGGTTGTGATGTAGTAGTAGCTACTATTGCATTTGGAATGGGCATAGACAAACCAGACGTTCGCTTTGTTATACATTACGATATACCTAAGAGTATTGAAAGTTATTATCAAGAAACAGGTAGAGCTGGAAGGGATGGAGGTGAAGGTCATTGTCTCGCCTTTTATTCACCTAAGGATGTTGAGAAACTTGAAAAGTTTATGCAAGGTAAACCTATTTCTGAACAAGAATTAGGTCTTGCACTTTTAAATGAAATGGCGGCATATGCTCAGACTTCTATTTCTAGAAGAAAATTTCTCCTTCATTATTTTGGAGAGGATTTTGATATTAATAAAGGTGAAGGCGCTAAAATGGATGATAATATGAGGTATCCTAAAAAAAAGATTGAAGTTAAAGAATATTTAATTAACCTATTGAATCTGATTATAGGTGTAAATCAAAAATTTAAGGCTAAAGAAATAGTTAAAATATTATTAGGTAAAAAAAATGCTTTAATTAATACCAATAAATTATTTAATTTGAGTTTTTTTGGAAGTGGAAATGGAAAAAATGAAATTTTTTGGATTTCCTTAATAAGGCAGGCTTTAGTTGAAAAATTTTTATTTAAAGAAATAGAGTCTTATGGTGTAATTAAAATTTCAAAAAAAGGAAAAATGTATTTAAAAGAACCAACTTCTTTTTTAATGACTCTTGACCATGAATATAATTATGATGAAACCGAAAATTCAGTTTATAATAATTTTAATGGTCATGATCAACTTTTATTAAAAATTTTAAAAGAAGAGAGAAAGAGAATTGCACATAAATTTTCTGTTCCTCCATATACAATTTTTCAAGAAAATTCATTACTAGAAATGGCTATTAAATACCCAATTTCAATTGATGAGTTAAAGAATATTAATGGTGTTGGTGAGGGTAAAGCAAAAAAGAATGGCATGTATTTTCTTCCATTAATTAAAAATTACGTAAATGAAAATTCTATCTCTCGGCCAGATGATGTAATTGTTAAAACTACTGGTTTAAATTCATCTCTTAAGCTTTATTTAATTCAAAATATTGATAGAAAATTATCTTTAGAAGATTTAACCGTTTCTAAAAATATGTCTATGGATCAATTAATTAAAGAATTGGAAAAAATAGTTTTATCTGGAACAAAATTAGATATAAGATATTGGATAGATGAGATTTTTGATGAAGATCAACAGAATGAGCTTCATGATTTTTTTATTGATTCAATTGATGATAATTTAGATGATGCTATAGAAGAGTTTGCAGACACATTTGAGGAATCAGATATTCGTTTGTATAGAATTAATTTTCTAAGTGAGGTGGCGAATTAATAAAATTTATGATTTAGAATAATAAAGCTTTTATATATTTACTTATTAAAATAAAAAATGAAAGATGGTTTATATGCTGAAATTAACACCTCTAAAGGAGTTATAGTTTCAGAACTTTTTTTTAATAAAGTCCCTGGAACAGTTGGAAATTTTGTTGGATTAGCTGAAGGAAAAATTGAGAATGATTTTAAATCAAAAGATGACCCCTTTTATGACAACTTAAAGTTTCATAGGGTTATATCGGAATTCATGATTCAGTCAGGTTGTCCTAAAGGAACTGGATCTGGTGGTCCAGGATATAAATTTGATGATGAATTTCATAAAGATTTAATTCATGATAAACCTGGAATTCTTTCAATGGCTAATTCAGGGCCAGGATCTAATGGCAGTCAGTTTTTTATTACGCATAAAGCTACTCCATGGCTAGATGGCAAACATACTGTTTTTGGTCAAGTAATAAAAGGTCAGGAAATTGTTGATTTAATTGTTCAAAATGATTTTATTAAGAAAATCAAGATACTTAGATTTGGAGACCTAGCTCTTGATTTTAAAAGTGTTGAGTCATTTGAAGAACATCGTAGATTAAAAATTTTAAGACTTGAAGAGTTAAGAAAAAAACAAATAAAACAAATAAATCTTATAACAAAGGGTTTTGAAAAAACTAAAACTAATCTTTATTATAAGATTTATGAAAGTGGCAGTAAATTAAAGCCTTCTCAAGGTCAAACTGTTTCTGTTCATTATAAAGGTATGTTAATTGATGAAACGGTTTTTGATTCTTCATTAGATAGAAATAAACCTATTGAATTTAAATTAGGATCGAATCAAGTAATTGAAGGATGGGAAATAGGAATTTCTTTACTCAGCAAAGGAGATAAAGCTAAATTTGTAATACCTCCTGAGCTAGCTTATGGAAGTTCAGGTGCTGGTGGAGTTATCCCCCCAGATGCAACATTAATTTTTGAAGTTGAATTAGTAGATTTTCATTGATTTTTTTAAGGAATTTTAGTTTTTCCACTTAATATTACATCCTAAGCTTGGATATTGAGTTTGATTGAATTGTTTTTTTTCTAACATTGAATTAACAGCATTTTTTAAATCATTACCATTTAACTCATCAGAGTTATTAGGTCGAGATTTATCATATCTACCTCTATAGTATAGGCATAGTTTAGAATCAAACAAATAAAAGTCAGGAGTGCAAGCAGCATCATATTTTTTTGCAACTGATTGATCACTGTCAAATAAATATGGAAATTTAAAATTATATTCTAAAGAAAGTTTTTTCATTAATTCAGGAGAGTCTTCGGGATAATTAATTATATCATTGCTAGAAATAGCTATGGTATTAATTTTTTTATTTATTAATGAATTTGAAAAATCAACCCAATGTTTTAAAATGTGAATAACATAGGGGCAATGGTTGCAAATAAAGACAATAAGAGTTCCATTTTCTCCATTAAGATCATTTAATTTTTGAAATTGTGAATCAATACCGTCATTTAATTTGAATTCTGGAGCTATAGTTCCTAAAGAAATCATATTTGAGGGAGTTAATGACATTTTATAATATTTTATTTAAAAATTAAGTTGTATTAAATTAAGTTCAATTTAGAAAAAATACTGATTACAAGAAGTTTAACTTTCATTTGAATTAAAGTCTTTTTGATGTCTTTCACTAATAACTTCTTCTCCTTTCTCTTTAATTATATACTTAATCATTTCAGATAAACTTGATTCAAATTCAGGAAAATCTTCTTTGTAAAGATAAATTTTATGTTTTTTATAATAAAAACTTCCATCTTCATTTGTAAACTTTTTACTCTCAGTAATTGTTAAATAATAATCACCAGCCTTAGTTTCTCTAACGTCAAAAAAATAAGTTCTTCTACCAGCCCTTACGATTTTTGAAAAAATTTCTTCATTTTCTATTGCCATTTCAATTAATTAAATTAATTGCTAATTTGTGAAAAATAAATTAATCCTACAAATAATTACTGCTTTTCTGTTTTCTGCTTATTATATAAAGATCTATAATATCCATTAATCTCTATTAATTTTTTATGTGAACCCATTTGAATAATTTCCCCATTTTGAATTACTAATATTTTATCTGCATCAATAATTGATGAAATATTGTTGCTAGTTATAATTAAAGTTCTGCTGCGACCTAGGTTATTGATTTCTTTAAGAATTTTATCTTCTGTTTCAGAGTCTACAGAAGACAAGCAATCGTCAAAAATTAGAATTTTAGGTTTTTTTATCAATGCCCTTGCTATCGATATTCTTTGTCTTTGACCACCAGATAGAGTGACTCCTCTTTCTCCAAGTAAAGTTTTATAAGAAGAATTAAATTTTATAATCTCT
>CABXRK010000035.1 GCA_902514625.1 uncultured Bacteroidota bacterium | reverse complement strand
CCAAGTTTAGAGATTCTTTTTTCAAGTTTATTTAATTCAATGTCAACAATTTTTGTAAGATCTTCTTTATTGACTATGAAAATACCCAAGATTTTCTTAAACTTACTTCAAAAAAACAATAGTTTAATTAAAAAAATTTAAAAATAAGTTTTAAAACAGTCTATTTTAAAGTAATTTTGCATTAATATGCAAAAGCTTATCTACATTTACTTAAATTTTAAAACTAAAACTTTATTGAGTTTTACTTCTATGATTATTTCAATGACTACCCTGTAATGGGGTTAATATATGTAAAATATAATCGTATTTAAATTCAATTATTTCTAATAATCTAAATAAAGTGTTCATTCACAAAAAAGGGTTAAAAAAATTAATTAATCAAATTAAAACTATAATAATTATTAAAAGTTAAATAAATGAAAGTTCTAAAATTTGGAGGCACTTCAGTTGCAGATGCAAAATGTATTTCTAAAGTAGTTTCAATTATATCAAAAGAATCTGGGAGAAACATTGTTGTTGTTTCAGCTTTATCAGAGGTGACTGATATTTTGTTAAATGCTATGGATAAAGCAAATAAAGGTGATAATTCATTTTTGGTAGATATAGAAAAACTCGAAAAAAAACATATTCAAATAATAAAATCCTCTATTAAAATATCGAACCGGACTAAAATTATTAGTTTCTTAAAAAAACAGTTAAATACATTAGAAACAATTTTAGATGGTGTTTTTATGCTTAGAGAGACTACAATTAAAACTGTCTCAAAAATTTCTGGTTTTGGAGAAATCTTATCAAGTAATATTATTTTTGAGATTTTTAAGGAAAATAATTTAGATGTATCCCTATTAGATTCTAGACAATTAATAAAAACAAAGCGTTATAATAATAAAGATATTTTAGACTGGGAATTAACTAAAAAGAATACACTTAAATACTATAAAAATATAAGTAGTCAAATAACTCTGTTGCCAGGATTTATATCCTCTAACAATAAAGGAGACACCACTACATTAGGGAGAGGTGGATCTGATCTTACATCCTCAATACTTGCTAACATTTTAAATGCAGATATATTAGAAATATGGACTGATGTTAGTGGTATGTTTACTGCTAATCCAAAATTAGTTTCTCAAGCTAATCCAATTCAAAAGCTCTCTTATTTTGAGGCAATGGAACTTTCTCACTTTGGTGCAAAAGTTATATATCCCCCTACACTACAACCTTTAATTGAAAAAAACATTCCTGTTTTAATTAAAAACACATTTAGGCCTAATGATGAAGGCACGCTAATAGATTCTAAAACTACAAAAAACAACCAAGTTGTTAAAGGTATAAGTCATATTGATGATGTTTCTTTACTTAGTCTTGAAGGAACTGGAATGATAGGAATCCCAGGTATTTCTAAAAGATTATTTGAAGTGTTATCTAAAAAAAATATAAATATTATAATGATCACTCAAGCTTCTTCTGAACAATCTATATGCATTGGTGTCAAAACCATGGATTCTGATAAAGCTAAAAATATAATTGACCAAGAATTTGAGTTTGAAATATCTTCACAAAAAATTAAACCTACTATCTTAGAAAAAAGATTAGTAAATGTTGCTGTAGTTGGTGATAATATGAAAAATCACCAAGGCATAAGCGGAAAAATATTTAGCTCTTTAGGTGCAAATAATGTAAATATTAGAGCTATAGCTCAAGGGTCTTCAGAAAGGAATATTTCAATTATCATTAACAAAAAAGACTGTAATAAAGCTTTAAATACATTACATGAACGTTTCTTTGAAGAAAACATTAAAGAAATAAACCTATTTATAATTGGGGTAGGAAATGTTGGAAGTAAATTATTAGAACAAATTAATAATCAAGTTGATTATTTGAAAAAATTTCTTAAGCTTAGAATACGAGTTATTTCTATAGCAAACTCGAAAAAAATGATTTTAGGAAAAGAACCATTAAATTTAAAAACCTGGAAAAGTGAATTAAGTAATGGTGAAATTACAGATGTTAATAAATTTTATGAACATACTAAAAAACTAAACCTTAGAAATAGTTTATTTATTGATAACACAGCAGATGAAAATATTTCATTTGAATATTCAAGATATTTAAATAATAATATTGGAGTAGTAACATGTAATAAAATTGCATGTGCAGATTCTTATAAAAACTATCTAAAATTAAAAACTTTATCTAGAAAGTATAATAGTCCATTTTTGTTTGAAACCAATGTTGGCGCTGGTCTACCGATTATTGACACTCTTAACACTCTTATTGCTTCAGGTGATCAAATCATAAAAATAGAGGCTGTATTATCCGGGAGTCTAAATTTTATTTTCAATAATTTTAATAACTCCACAACATTTCATGATGTAGTTTTAAGAGCTATGAAAGAAGGATATACTGAACCCAATCCAAAAATTGATTTAAGTGGCATAGATGTAGCAAGAAAAATTTTGATACTAGCTCGTGAAAGTGGAATCGAACTTGAATTAAATGAAATAGAAAATAAATCTTTCCTGCCTAAAGAATGTTTGGAGATAAAAAATCAAAAATCCTTTTTTGAATCATTAAGAAAACACGAAGATTTCTTTAATGATATTTTAAATCAAGCTAATAAAAATAAAGCTAGATTAAAATATATTGCAGAATTAAAAAATAACAAAGCTAAAGTTGAATTAAGAGAAATAAAAAAAGGTCATAATTTTTATAAATTGGATGGTAGTGATAATATCATACTCTTTTATACAAATAGGTATTCAGAACAACCTCTTATTGTTAAAGGTGCAGGTGCAGGAGCAGATGTTACAGCTGCAGGTGTATTTGGAGACATAATTAGAATTGGTAAACGCTAAGTAAGATGAATGAAATTAAATTATTTTGTCCTGCTAGTGTTGCTAATGTTTCATGTGGATTTGATATTCTAGGTATTTGTTTAGAAAATGTTGGAGATGAAATGATTATAAGAAAAACTAACAACCCAGGTGTTAAAATAACTAAAATAAAGGGGGATAATTTACCTTTTGAAAATAAAAAAAATGTTGCAGGAATTTCTGCTATGACTCTAGTTAAAGAAAAGAATATTCCATTTGGCTTTGAAATTGAAATATATAAAGGAATAGCTTCCGGAAGTGGTATCGGAAGTAGTGCTGCAAGTTCAGCAGGAGCTGTATTTGGAATAAATAAATTATTAGGATCTCCTTTCACTAAAAATGAGCTTATTAAATTTGCTATGGAAGGTGAAAAACTGGCGAGTGGGACTTTACACGCTGATAACGTAGCACCAATTATATTAGGTGGATTTACACTTATTAGATGCTCAAAAACACTGGATATTATTAATTTACCAACCCCAAAAGATTTATTTATAACAATTGTGCATCCTAAAATTGAATTAAAAACATCTGATTCAAGGTCAGTATTAAAACAAAAAGTTCCTCTTCAAAAGACTATTCAACAGTCAGCGAATCTTGCATCATTAGTAAGTGGTCTATATACAAATGATTACAAATTAATAAGCAGATCATTAGTAGATGTTATAATAGAACCATCTAGATCTGCGCTTATTCCAGCTTTTGATGAGCTAAAATATGCAGCGAAAAAAAAAGGTTCTCTAGGTAGTGGTATTTCTGGTTCTGGACCTTCTATGTTTGCTTTGTCAAAGGGAGAAAAAATTGCAAAAAATGTAAGTGCAGAAATGGGCAAAGTATTAGAGCCTTTAGATGTCGAATATGAAACATTTATCTCAAAAATTAACACTGAAGGGATAAAGATTATAAGCTGAAAATGAAATTCAAAAGTCTTAATAAAAAATCAAAAAAAGTTAAATTCTCCGAAGCAGTAATTAGCGGATTAGCTCCAGATAAAGGACTCTATTTTCCGGATAAATATGAAAAACTAAATATTGATTTCTATAATAACATTGAAAAATATTCTGATATAGATATAGCTTATAAAGTACTCTCCCCATTTGTTGGAGATTGTATCCCAAAATCAATTTTAAAAAAAATTATATCTGAAACTTTAAGTTTCCAATTTCCTATTATTCATATTGAGAAAAATATTTGTACAATGGAACTATTTCATGGTCCAACATTTGCTTTTAAAGATGTAGGTGCAAGATTTATGGCAAGATGTTTAGGTTTTTTAAACTCTAATAAAAATAATAATGTAACCGTTTTAGTGGCAACTTCTGGAGATACTGGCGGTGCAGTAGCTGATGGTTTTTTAGGGGTTAAAGGAATAAATGTTGTCATTTTATATCCTAAGGGAAAAGTTAGTGATATCCAAGAAAAACAAATTACAACTTTAGGTAAAAACATAACGGCTATTGAAGTAAAGGGTACATTTGATGACTGTCAAGAAATGGTTAAATCTGCATTTTTAGATCAAGAAATAATTTCAAATCAAACATTAACTTCAGCTAATTCAATAAATATAGCTAGATGGTTACCACAAATGCTTTATTATTTCTTTGCTTTTAAATTATTAAAAAATAAAAATAAACCAATTGTAATTTCTGTTCCAAGTGGAAATTTTGGGAATCTGTGTGCTGGAATACTTTCAAAAAAAATCGGGTTACCCATAGATCATTTTATTGCAAGCACAAATATTAATGATGTTATCCCTATTTATTTATCAAGTGGAAAATATACATCAAAAAAATCTAAAGAAACTATATCAAATGCTATGGATGTTGGAGATCCAAGCAATTTTATTAGAATATTAAAAATATATGACAATAATTTAGATAAATTAAAAAAAGATCTTTCTAGCTATAGCTTTAACGATTTAAAAACAATTAATACTATAAAAGAAGTTTATGATATTAATAAATATATTTTAGATCCTCATGGAGCAGTCGGTTACCTTGGTTTAAAAAAATATTTAAAATATAATCCAAATAATTTTGGACTTTTTATGGAAACGGCTCATCCAGTTAAATTTTCAAAAATTGTTGAAAAAGTTATTGATAAAAAAATACCAATCCCCGAAAGACTTAAAAGATCAATCGTTAAAAAGAAGAAAAGCATAGAGATCTCTAAATATGAAGAATTAAGAAACTTTCTAATTGTTTAACAGGGGGCTTATTTTAGGTAATTCAAAATCATCTAAAACACTAGGTTGCTTCATCAAATCTTCAATTTCATTCCATTTTCTGGGAGATCCATCTGAAAGTATGACTGGACCATTTTTTGAAATTAAAACATCATCTTCTATTCTTATAGCTATACCCCACCATTTTTTATCACACTTACTCCCTTCAGGTATGTATATTCCTGGCTCAACAGTTATGACCGAATTTTCTTTAAAATAACTATTGGTGTTTAAGTCATGAACATCTAACCCAATATGATGAACTGTGCCGTGAGGAAAATAAATTCTAGCATCTCTAATATTATCTATTATTTTTAAATTTATTAGCCCTTTAGCTATTTCATTATATGCCACTGAATGAATCTTTGACTTACTACTGCCTATTGTAGCATAAGAAATGCCTGCTTCTTGAGCTTTATAAACAATCTCATAAATTTTCTTTTGTTCTTCACTAAAAATACCATTAACAGGTATAGTCCTTGTCACATCAGCTGTGTAGCCATGAAACTCTGCCCCAACATCCATTAATATTAATTCATTATTATCTGCAAAATCATTATTTTTTTTATAATGCAAGACACATCCATTATGCCCAGCTCCAATTATAGAAGGGTATCCTTCAAAAGCAGCACCATACTTTTTAAAAACAAATTCATGAATACCTTGAATTTCTCTTTCTGAAAAACCTGGTTTAATAGCCTTCATAACTTCAATCTGACCAATTGAAGAGATTTGAATAGCCATATTTAACATTTCTAATTCTTCTTGAGTTTTTGACTCGCGAAGACTCCCAAGTAATTGTCCGAGTTTTTTTGAATTATAATTTACTGTAGGTGAAGTATTCTTTTTCATATCCTTTGTTTTTTGATATAAGCTAGAATTAACTTCCAAATAATTTATATCTCGTTTAAATGCTCGTTTTAAATCAAATAAATCATAGGGATCTTTCTTAGAATCTCTTATATCATTTTTAAAATCAAAAAATAAAACCTGATTATATTTTTTATAATCCTCAGAAGATAGGATGAATTCCTCTCTCATTTTTATTCTATCAATTTTAAGTTTTTTTGCACCTTT
>CABXRK010000034.1 GCA_902514625.1 uncultured Bacteroidota bacterium | reverse complement strand
TCTAATATAATGCCATATCCTCCTGGGCCAGGATTCCCTATAGAAGACCCATCAGTATATATTTTAACCTTTTTCAATTGACAATAACTTTTCAATTATTCTAGAATAATATAAATGTTCCAAAGCCTGAACTTTTTTTGAAATATCATTCACTGAGTCATTTTTACTTATGTTAACTTTTTTTTGAAAAATAATTTCACCTTTATCATATTCTTCATTTACATAATGAATAGTAATTCCAGTTTGTGTTTCACCATTTTTCTTTACAATTTTATGGACATTATCTCCAAACATTCCTTTCCCACCATAAGATGGTAATAATGAAGGGTGAATATTTATTATTTTTCTTGGGAATTCTCTAATTAATTCAGATGATATCTTTAATAAAAATCCCGCCAAAACAATTAAATCAGGTTTTACTTTAAAAAGATAATTACTAAGGATCTTTTTTTTTAAAGCATCATCATTAAGCCATAAACAAGGAACATTATATTTTTCTGCTCTATCAAAAACTCCCGCATTTTTTTTATTTGAAATAACCATAGAGACACTTATAGTTTTATTTAAAGAAAAATGTTTAAGTATACTTTCAGCATTAGAACCCCCTCCTGAAGCTAATATTGCTATTTTTTTCATATCATAAACAAGTAAGTAACAAAAGAACGGATAATTAGCTAAATTTCAAATAGAACTTAGCACTTCTATAGAAAAAATTACATTTAATTAAAATAGTTAGTTTAAAGTGTTGAAGTTTTTATATTTTTGGAAATCAAAATCACTTAAAACCAATTTTATATGTCAGATATTTCATCAAGAGTCAAAGCGATAATAATTGATAAATTAGGCGTTGACGAAAACGAAGTAGTAAAAGAAGCTAGCTTTACTAATGACTTAGGGGCAGACTCTTTAGATACAGTAGAATTAATTATGGAATTTGAAAAAGAATTTGATCTTCAAATTCCAGATGACCAAGCAGAAAATATTGCTACAGTAGGACAAGCTATAAAATATATTGAACAGTCCGTTTAATATAAATTAAAATGAGTTATAGACGAGTTGTAGTTACCGGATTAGGGGCTTTAACTCCGATCGGTAATAACCTTTCAGAATTTTGGGAAAGTTTAATATCAGGAAAGAGTGGGGCTAATCCTATTACCTATTTTGATACTTCTGAATTTAAAACAAATTTTGCATGTGAACTTAAAAACTATGATGCTCTAAATTATTTTGACCGAAAAGAAGCTAGAAAACAAGATAAATACTGCCAGTATGCTATGATCAGTAGTAAAGAAGCGATTGAAGATTCAAAACTAGATCTTGAAAAGATTAATTTAGACAAAATTGGAGTAATTTGGGGAGCTGGTATAGGAGGCTTAGAAACTTTTCAAAATGAAATTCTAGAATTTGCGGAAAACAATAAAAAACCTAGATTTAATCCCTTTTTTATTCCTAAAATGATTTCAGACATGGCCCCTGGTCTTATTTCAATTAAATATGGGTTTCGAGGCCCAAACTTTACTACTGTTTCTGCATGTGCATCTTCTTCTAATGCTTTGATTGACGCTTTAAACTACATCAGAATGGGTTATGCTGATATTATTGTTTCTGGCGGTTCTGAAGCTGGCATAACTTATGCTGGGATTGGAGGTTTTAATGCTCTTCATGCTCTTTCAACTAGAAATGAAGACCCTAAAACTGCTTCTAGACCATTTGACAAAGAAAGAGACGGTTTTGTTCTGGGTGAAGGATCTGGAACTATAATTCTTGAAGAATATGAACATGCTAAAAAAAGAGGAGCTAAAATTTATGCTGAATTTCTTGGAGCTGGTTTATCTGCTGATGCTCACCATATGACTGCTCCTCATCCAGAGGGAATTGGGGCGATAAAAGTTATGGAAAACTGTTTAAAAGATTCTCGAATAAACCCAAAAGATGTTGATACAATTAATATGCATGGAACCTCAACACAATTAGGGGATATTGCTGAAACAAAAGCAATTAAAAAAGTTTTTGGTAATCACGCATATAATTTAAACATTAATTCAACTAAATCAATGACTGGTCATCTTCTTGGTGCTGCTGGGGCAATTGAAGCAATAGCTTCTATTATGTCAATCCAAACCAAAATTATACCCCCAACCATTAATGTTGAAAATTTAGATGACAGAATTGATCCAAAATTAAATTTTACACTTTCAAAAGCTCAAAAAAAAGACGTAAAGATTGCTCTTTCTAATACTTTTGGTTTTGGAGGACATAATGCATGCATAAGTTTCAAAGAAATTTCTTAAATTTCATTCCTCATTAATTTAATAAAATTTATTTTGCAAATAAAAAAGGACTCCTTGTTTAATTCAAAAATTAAAAATATTATAGGGTACTCTCCTCAAAAAATAAGCCTATACAGAAAAGCCTTTACCCATAGCTCATTAAACATAAAAGATAGTGAAAGTAATCCCTATAATTTTGAAAGGTTAGAATATCTAGGAGATTCTGTATTAAATTTAGTTGTCGCAAGTCATCTGTTTTCAAATCTTTCTTCTTCAAATGAGGGTGATCTAACTACAATTAAATCAAAAATAGTTAGTAGAGATAATCTTAATAAAATTGGTAAAAAATATAATTTAATTGATCTTCTTTCATTCAATGGTAAAAAGGAAAGATTTGGTCAAGATATAAATGGGAATATTTTAGAGGCACTAATTGGTGCAGTTTTTATAGATAAAGGATATTTAAATTGTAAAAAATTAATTGAAAAAATCATTATAACTCCATATCCAAAAAACCATTTAAATAATTCTAAAATAGTCAGTTATAAAAGTGAAATCATTCAATGGGGTCAAAAAAATAAAAATAAAATACAGTTTGTTTTAGAAGAGAAAATATCTGAAAATAAAAAATTAATTTTTCATTGCTTACTATATATTAATAATACTTTTTTATTAAAAGCATCAGGCATTTCAAAAAAAAAATCTGAAGAAAAAGCTGCTATAAAAGCATTTGAAATATTACAAATAAAAAAATGAAATTTCACCAACTAAACTATATTATAGAAGAAAACTTTTTACTAATAGCGATTCACTCTTCCATAGAAATTTTTCAAATCGCATATTTAATTAATTTATTTTGTAAAACAAATTTCATTAAATCAAAAAAAGACATTATTTTGTCAAAAGAACAAGCTAATTTTGATTTATATGAATGGAAAATAAATCATTCTAATGATAAATGGCATTTATTTTCAAATAAATTTTCAGTGATTGAAAAAAAAAATAAAAATAAAAACCTCCTCTTTGATGACTTAAATTCAAGAAATGTGTTTTTTATGGAAGAATTTAAAAATGTTGATTTTTTTTTAAAAAAAGAATGTATTACTAATTCAGATGATTTAATAAAAAAAATTAATTTAATTCCTGAAATTTCTGCTTCATATCAAATTAAAAAAAATAACTTTACTTTAAAACACGATTTAATTTTTGATTAATGTCTTTATTTAAAAAAACAAAAATTGTAGCGACACTTGGACCGGCATGTGATAATGAAAAAAATATTTTAAAAATGATTTTAGAAGGAGTCGATGTTTTTAGAATTAACTTTTCTCATGCTTCTCATAATGAAATAAAGGATCAAATTAAATTAATTCGGTCTTTAAGTGATAAGGTGAAAACAAATGTTTCAATACTAGCTGATCTTCAAGGTCCAAAACTAAGAGTTGGTATAATAAAAAAGGGGACTTCTTTAATTAAAGATGATAGAGTTAAATTTATAACTAAAGAACCTTTTGAAGGAGATTCATCTCAGGTATATATTAATTACAAAAGGTTCCCTAAAGATGTTAAAAAAGGTGAAAGAATATTATTAGATGATGGAAAGCTTATATTTAAAGTATTATCTACTGATAATAAAAATATTGTTTCTACAAAAGTAGTTCAAGGTGGAGATTTTCTCTCAAAAAAAGGAGTTAATTTACCTAATACAAAAATTTCATTACCAGCTTTAACTGAAAAGGATATTTCTGATGCAATTTTTGCAATAAAAGAAAAAGTAGATTGGTTAGCATTGTCTTTTGTTAGAAATGAAAAAGATTTAAAAAGTCTTAAAAAAATAATTGATGAACATTCTGACCATAAGATCCCCATTATAGCTAAAATTGAAAAACCAGAAGCAATAATAAATATTAAAAAAATTATTAAAAACTGTGACGGTTTGATGGTGGCAAGAGGTGATCTTGGAGTCGAAATTCCTGCTGCTGAAGTCCCTTTAATTCAAAAACAATTAGTTCATAGAGCTAAAAAAGCTAGAATCCCAGTTATAATTGCTACTCAAATGATGGAAAACATGATTAATGGACTTACTCCAACTAGAGCTGAAGTTAATGATGTTGCAAATTCCGTAATGGATGGAGCAGATGCTGTAATGCTATCAGGAGAAACATCCATTGGAAAATATCCTGTTGAAGTTATAAAAACAATTACTTCTATTTTATGTAAAGTGGAAAATTCCCCATTAATAATTGTACCTCAAAAACCACCAAACATTAGAACCAAAAGATTTATCACAAAAGCGATTTGTTATCATGCTGCCCTTATGTCTAACGAAATTAGTGCTAAAGCAATTTGCACACTTACAAATAGTGGCTATACTGCATTTCAAATTTCTGCTTGGAGGCCTTCAGCTACTATTTTAGTTTTCTCTTCAAATAAAAGAATACTTTCTCAATTAAATCTTCTTTGGGGTGTAAAATCTTTTTATTATGATAGATTTGAAAGTACTGACAATACAATAGAAGAAGTCAACAATATTGCTTTTAGTAAAGGATATGCTTTAAAAGGAGATATGTTGATTAATTTAGCTTCAATGCCTATTACCAATAAAGGAATGGTAAATACTCTTAGAGTATCAATAATTTAATTATAAACTATTTATTTAAAGAATTAAAAAAATCTACCATATCCAGATCATGAATACTAATTACTTTCTGTAAGCTTTTCAAAGTACAATTTGTCCCCTTCTCCATTTTCCAATACTGAATTCTACTGATTCTATTATCCCAAGCAAAAACCTCATAGCTCTTATATCCAGCTTTTAATCTAAGTTCTTTGACTTTAGTTCCAATAGATCTTTTTAATTTTTCAAATTCTTTTTCAGATGACATTACTGGACTTTTAATGAGAAAATCAACATTAATATAGTTGATTTTCAACATATTATTCAAGAAATTAATAAAAATTTAACAATAAAATTAAAAAAAATGCTAAAATTTAAGATTTAAACTGTTCTAGTAATCTTAAATCATTTTCAAAAAACATCCTTATATCACCAATTTGGTACAATAACATAGCTATTCTTTCAATTCCCATTCCAAACGCATACCCTGAATATTCATTTGAATCAATATTACAATTCTCTAAAACATTTGGATCAACCATTCCACAACCCATAATTTCTAACCAGCCTGTACCCTTGGTTATTTTATGATCAATTTCAGTTTCAAGTCCCCAATAAATATCTACCTCCGCACTAGGCTCTGTAAAAGGAAAATAAGAAGGTCTTAAACGTATTTTGGAATTCCTAAACAATGATTCAGAGAAATACATTAAAGTTTTTTTTAAATCCGCGAAGGAAACATTTTTATCTATAAATAAACCCTCAATTTGATGAAAAATACAATGAGATCTAGAAGAAATGGCTTCATTTCTATAAACCCTTCCCGGAGAAATTGTTCTAATTGGAGGTTCATTGGTTTCCATATACCTCACTTGAACTGATGAAGTATGAGTCCGAAGCAAAATGTCTGGATCAGTTTCAATAAAAAAAGTATCTTGCATATCTCTAGCTGGATGATAAGCTGGAAGGTTAAGTGCACTAAAATTATGCCAATCATCTTCTATTTCAGGTCCCTCAGAAATCACAAATCCAATTCTAGAAAAAATATTTAAAATTTTTTTTGTTACTATACTTATAGGATGTTCAGATCCAATTTCGTATGGGAATCCTGATCTATATAAATCTCCATAAATTTTGGAAGAATTATTTGATTGGCTTAATTTTTCTAATAGAGAGTTTAATTTTATATTAACTAAATTTTTAAGCTCATTTATAATCTTCCCAAACTGCTTTTTTTCTTTTTCTGGAATTTCTTTAAAAGATTTAAAAAAGCCAGCTAAAATACCCTTTTTACCATTATAA
>CABXRK010000033.1 GCA_902514625.1 uncultured Bacteroidota bacterium | reverse complement strand
TGTTAACCCGATTTGAGAGTTTGCAATTCCTTTTAGATTTACTTCGAAACCAAGACTAGGTTCTTCAAAAACAGTCTCAATAATCATAGAACTATAATCAGAATTTATTGTTGATTTAGCTATATCGGGAAGTTTACTAGGATTTACTTCTATTTTCTTAGATGATGATGAAATTGCAGCGATTAAGTCATCATCACTTTTATCAACAATTTCATCAGAATTTTTTATTAAAGTTTTAATTTTTTCTCCACCCATATCCTCAATAGTACATGAGAAAACTAGGATTATAGACATAAAAACTAAACAAATATTTTTTGTATAAGGAGTCAATAGTTTCATTTTAAAAATAAATTTAAGATTTACATATTTAAATCTTTCAAAAATCATACCCTACTTTTATATTTATTAAATTTAAGGAATTTTTAACATTGTTTTATGAAGAAAATTATAATAATTCCTGCAAGACTAGGTTCAAAAAGGCTTACTTCGAAAGTTTTGTTGGATTTAAAAGGTAAAACTTTAATTCAAAGGGTATTTGAAAATTCTTTAAAAGCTAATGTGAATGACGTTTATATTGCAACTGATAGTGAAATAATTAAAAATGCATCTATTTCTTTTACTAATAATGTTATACTGACTTCTGACAAGCATTTAACTGGAAGTGATAGAGTTGCTGAAGCCTCAGAAAATATCGAATGTGATATAGTTGTTAATGTTCAAGCAGATGAACCTTTTATAAAATCATCAACAATAAATAGTCTTTTAAATTGCTTTTTAGATAAAAAAGTTAACATGGCTAGCGCTATGTACTCTATAAAAGATAAAAAAGTTTTAAACAACCCTAATGAAGTAAAAGTTTCTGTTGATAATGAAGGGAATGCTTTATTTTTTTCTCGTTATCCTAGTTTGAGAGTGAAATCTAATTGGATAAAAAATAAAATTGATCATAATAACAATTATTTTATTCATAAAGGAATCTATGCTTTCAGAAAAGAATTTCTTCTAAAATTTCTTAAAATGGAAAGAACATATTTTGAAAAAGTTGAAAGTTTGGAGCAACTTAGAGTTTTAGAGAGTGGATATAAAATTAAAATGATCAAAGTTGAAGATGAATCAATAGGAATAGATACTATTGAGGATTATCGGAAAGCATTGAAAAAATTATAAAATGGAATCAACCGAATTATATAAAAATTTAAAAAACAATAAATTTGTGATAGCAGGTCCATGTGTTATAGAGAATGAAAAAATGGTAATGCATTTAGCTGAAAATATTCAAAAAATAACTCAAGACTTAAACCTTACTTATATATTTAAAGCTTCATTTGATAAAGCTAATAGAACTTCAATTAAGAGTTATAGGGGGCCAGGGTTAATTAAAGGATTAAAAATATTAGAAAAAGTAAAGAAAGAGTTTAATCTTTCTATAACCACGGATATTCACGAAAGTAGACAAGCTAAAGAAATATCAGAAGTAATTGATATAATTCAAATCCCTGCATTTTTATCAAGACAAACAGATCTATTGGTTTCTGCGGGAAAGACTAATTGTATTATTAATATTAAAAAAGCTCAATTTGTTGATGGTAAAGACATGATTCATTCTGTAAATAAGGTTTTAGAAAGTGGAAACAGAAAAGTTATGTTAACTGAAAGAGGTACAATGTTTGGTTTAGGAAATTTAGTTGTTGATTTTAGGCAGTTAATAGACATGAAGAGTTTTGGTTATCCTGTTATTATGGATGTTACCCACTCCAATCAGAAGCCGGGATCTTTAAATGGTAAAAGTGGAGGAGACAGAAAATATGCCCTAGAAATGACTAAACTTGCTAATTCAATTGATGTTAATGGATTTTTTTATGAGGTGCATCAAAATCCTGAAATTTCAAAAAGTGATGGTCCTAACATGATTTATCTTAATGATTTTAAAAAAATAATTAAGATTTTAAAATAATCTATAACTAAATTTGTATAAAACTTAAATAATTAATGAAAGGTATTATTCTTGCTGGAGGACTAGGCACTCGTCTTTATCCTATTACTAAAGTGATTTCTAAACAATTGTTGTCTGTTTATGATAAGCCAATGATTTATTATCCTTTATCTCTATTAATGATGTCTGAGATTAGAGAAATTCTTATAATTTCAACACCTAAGGATTTACCTATGTATAAAAACCTTTTAGGAGACGGAAGAGCTTTAGGCTTAAAATTATCTTATGAAGAACAATCATATCCAAATGGATTAGCACAAGCATTTGTAATAGGAGAGAAGTTTATTGGTAAAGATAATGTATGCTTAGTTCTTGGCGATAATATTTTTTATGGTCAAGGCTTTTCCTCTGTTATAAGATCCTCAATTAAAAGAACAGAGAAGGAAGAAAAGGCAACTATTTTTGGTTTTTATGTTAAAGATCCTGAAAGATATGGGGTTGTTTCATTTAATTCTAGTCAAGAAGTAACCAAAATAGAAGAAAAACCTGTTAATCCTAAAAGTAATTATGCAGTAGTTGGATTATATTTTTATCCAAATAAAGTTATTGAAGTTGCTAAGGAAATTAAACCATCAGAAAGAGGTGAATATGAAATAACTGAGGTAAATAATATTTTCCTGAGTAAAAAAAAGCTTTATGTTGAATTAATGGATAAAGAATTTGTTTGGCTTGACACGGGGACACATGATTCTTTATTGGAAGCATCAAATTTTATTCAGGCTATAGAAAAAAGACAAGGGTTAAAGATTGCTTGTTTAGAAGAAATAGCTTTAAAAAAAAGGTTTATAAATAAGCTAGAATTAAAAAAAGTAATAAAACCAATTATAAATACTGAATATGGAAAATATTTAAAAAACAAGAATTTATGATTTTTAAGAGACTTTCAATAAATGACGTTATAGAAATAACTCCATCAATTTATGATGATCATAGAGGAAGTTTTATGGAAACATATAGAAAAGATTTACTTGATAAGTTTATTGGTTATAAAATAAATTTTTGTCAAGAGAATCAATCGGTTTCAAAAAATAATGTTTTTAGAGGATTACACTATCAATTACCCCCTTATGATCAGACTAAATTAGTAAAGGTCATTGATGGTAAAATTATAGATGTCATAATTGATTTAAGAAAGAAATCTAAATTCTTTTTAAAGTCTATTGAAGTTGAAATTTCTGAAGAGAATAAAAAACAAATTCTTATTCCTAAGGGATTTGCTCATGGCTTTTTGGTTATTAGTGAAAAAGCTACTATTGTTTATAAAGTTGATTCATTTTACAAGAAGTCATATGAAAGGATACTTAATCCATTGGATCCTTCACTAAATCTGAAAATGGACTTAACTAATAAAATTTTATCAGAAAAAGATAAAACATCTCCTTATTTAAAAAACATTGATTTTTTTGAATTTCAAAAATAAAATCATGGAAAATATATGGGTATCTGGATCGGAAGGACAACTTGGAAGTGAAATAGAATCATCTAATCATAAATGTATCGGCAATTTTTTTTTCACTAAACAAGAAGAAGTTGATATAACAGAAAAAATACAGATAGAGAACTATATTAAATTAAAAAATATCGATTTAATAATAAATTGTGCTGCGTATACAGCTGTTGATAAAGCTGAGGAAGAAATTGAAATTGCCTATAAAGTAAATTCATTAGCTATTAGAAATTTAGTAGAGATATGTAAAAAGTATAAATGTAAACTAATACATATTTCCACAGATTTTGTATATGGAGACACTTATTTATCTCCTATAAATGAACTAACAAAAACTTCTCCAAAATCAGTTTACGCTAAATCAAAATTAGATGGAGAAAGACATATCATAAATTCAAAAATTGATTCAGTTATAATTAGAACATCTTGGCTTTATTCAAAATTTGGAAATAATTTTGTAAAGACTATTTTACAATTGTCTAAAAAAAAGGAAACAATTTCAGTTGTAAATGATCAATATGGAACTCCAACATACACTAAAGATCTTGTTGAGATTTGTCTGGAATTTATAAAAACAAACAAAGAAAATATTAATGGTCAGGAAATATATAATTATTCAAATGAAGGAATTTGTTCATGGTATGAATTTGCTTGTGAGATAATTAATTTATCAAAACTAATAAGTTTGATTGTTCCAATCTCTTCAAAAGAGTTTTGTACTTTAGCTAAAAGACCAGCTTATAGTGTTTTGGATAAAGATAAAATTAAAAAAAAGTTAAGTATTGAAATTCCTTTTTGGAAGGACTCTTTAAGTCTATGTATTAAAGAATTAATTAAATGAAAAGTGTTTTGATTACTGGTGGGGCAGGATTCATTGGATCAAACCTTATTAGATTTCTAATTGATAAGTATAAGGATTATAGAATAATAAATTATGATTCACTCACCTATGCTGGTAACTTATCAAATCTTGAAAAGATATCTAATAAAAATTATTTTTTTGTAAAAGGAGATATTTGTGATTATAGTTTAGTTAAAAAAACTTTTGAAAAGTATAAAATTGATACTGTAATTCATTTAGCTGCAGAATCTCATGTTGATCGTTCAATTAAAGATCCTTTATCATTTGCTCAAACAAATATAATTGGGACTATTAACTTATTAGAAATAGCTAGAACATTTTGGGGAAAAGATTTTTTAAATAAAGTTTTTTATCATATTTCAACAGATGAAGTTTACGGTTCACTTGGTAAAAAAGGTTATTTTTCGGAGACTAGTTCTTATGATCCTCATTCACCATATTCTGCTTCAAAAGCTTCTTCAGATCATTTTGTCAGATCTTACAAAGATTCATATGCTTTGCCAGTATTGATTTCGAATTGTTCTAACAACTATGGGCCTTATCAGTTCCCTGAAAAGATAATTCCATTAGTCATCAATAATATTATTAATAAAGCTCCAATTCCAATCTATGGGAAAGGAGACAACATAAGAGATTGGTTATATGTGGAAGATCATATTCGTGCAATTGATTTAATCTTACATAAAGGATTAATTGGTGAAACATATTTAATAGGGGCCTCTAATGAATGGAAAAATATTGATTTAGTAAAGTATTTGATTTTAGAAACAGATAAATTATTAGATAGGGAAAAAGGATTTTCGGATAAACTTATAACATACATTAAAGATAGGCCAGGACATGATATAAGATATGGAATTGATGCTTCAAAATTAAAAAACAATCTTGGATGGAAGCCTTTATTTTCATTTGAAAAGGGAATTATTGAAACGATTAATTGGTACCTATTAAATAATAAATGGTTAAAAAATGTTGCTTCAGGAGAGTATAGGGACTATTATAAAGAGCACTATTTTTAAAAATTCATAAAGGATTAGATTAAATATTCATATATTTGTATTAGAATTATTTATAATTCTAGATAGTTGTGATGCTTGCAATAAAATGCAAGAGGTTTTTAGAGAACCAATTAGAAGCTTTCCATTAAAATGGGAGGCTTTTTTTAGTTTAAAATTATTATATTAAGCGTTCCAAGAAATAGAACCATAAAAAAAAAGTTTTGGAAATAATTATTGCTTTTTTATTTTTTCTAGTCTTAGCTTTAATCTATCTAGTTTATAGCTTAAGAAAGAAAGAAGATTCTCCTCAAATAAGTGATTTAATTAATTTTTCAGAGTCTTTAACAAACCAAATACAGGAAGTTAGAAAAGAAATAGATAAGAATTCAAAAGATAGTAGAACGGATATCGAATCTAAGTTAAATCAGATTAATAAGCAAATGAGTGATTTTACTAAATCTTCTACGGATAATATGACAAATCAATTTAAACAATCTAGTCAGGTTATTAAGGAAGTAACCTCTGAGCTTGAAAAGATTAAGAGCACAAATGATCAAGTTTTAAGTTTTGCTAATCAAATGAAAACACTTGAGAAAATTCTAGGGAATCAAAAACAAAGAGGAATTTTTGGAGAGATTCAATTGGAAAACCTTTTAAGTAATGTATTGCCCCCAGGGCTTTTTGAAATGCAATATTCATTTAAAAATTCGGAGATTGTTGATGCAATTGTCCGAGTAAATAAATATATAATACCAATTGATGCTAAATTTTCATTAGATAATTACAACAAAATGATCGAATCTTCTAATAAAGAAGAATTAGATGACCTGGAAAAAAAATTCAGATCTGATTTAAAAAATAGAATTGATGAGACGGCTAAATATATAAGGCCAAATGAAGGAACTGTTGATTATGCTTATATGTTTATACCTGCTGATGGAT
>CABXRK010000032.1 GCA_902514625.1 uncultured Bacteroidota bacterium | reverse complement strand
TTATTTATAAGCAAACTTGGAATATAGGGAATGACCCTACTGGAAGCGGCTTTAGAAGATTAGTATTTCAATCAATCATTGAATAAATCATAGAAAAATGTTTATATTTAAACCGTTTAAAAAAAAATAATATTTAAAAATATAATGAAAAATCAAGTAGTATTTTTTATGTCATTATTCTTTTTGATTCAGTCATGTGCAATTTTTAGAGGTGTTGATAAAGATCAAATGATTGGAAAATTTGATATCACTGTATTAGAAACACCTTATGGTGATGTTCCTTTAATTCTCGATGTAACAAAAGCTGAAAATAAATATTCTTCTCAAATTATTGGTGAAGGTGAACTTGAAGGTGTTTTCGAAGTTAGTTCGACTGAAGTTTCTGAAAATAAAATTATGGTTGAAGCTGATGCAATGGGAAATTTTTTAGTTTTTGAACTTAATGTTAATGAGGACCAAATATCTGGATCTATGATGGATTTTGAGGTTAAAGGCAATCGAATCAAGGAATAATATTTTTTAGCTTTTCTAATTTTATGTCTTATGTATTCTATAGGATTTGATATCGGGAGTTCTTCTGTTAAGGCTTATTTAGTTGAATATAAATCTGGTAAAGTTCTTATGGGGAATAAATATCCACAAGAAGAAATGAAGATTAATTCGATTAATAAAGGATGGGCTGAACAAGATCCTCTTTTGTGGTGGCAGTATGTTTGTAAAGCTTCTAAAGATTTATTATTAAAAAGCAAAGTAAATCCAATTGAGATTAAAACCATAGGTATTGCTTATCAAATGCATGGCTTAGTTATAGTTGATAAAAATTCAAACCCTCTTAGGAATTCAATTATTTGGTGTGATAGTAGAGCTGTCGAAATTGGTGAAAAAGCTTTTATAGAATTAGGTAAAGAATATTGTAAAGAATATTTATTTAATTCTCCTGCTAACTTCACTGCTTCTAAATTGAGATGGGTTAAAGAAAATGAGCCTAAAATATTTAAAAAGATTTATAAATTCATGCTACCAGGTGATTTTGTAGCGTTAAAGTTTTCTGGAAAAATTAGTTCTACTTCTTCAGGATTATCAGAAGGAATCTTTTGGGATTTTAAAAATAAAAGTATATCTGAAGATCTTTTGAAATATTATGAAATACCCAAAACTATGGTTCCTCATTTAGTCCCAACTTTTGGTAATCAATCAATGGTTGATGAGAAAGGCTCTGAAGAATCTGGATTAGCTGTTGGAACTAAAATCACTTATAGGGCAGGAGATCAGCCAAATAATGCATTGTCCTTATCTGTTTTAAAGCCTGGACAGGTAGCTGCTACTGGTGGGACTTCTGGTGTTGTTTATGGCGTTACAAATGGAAAATTTGTAAAAGAGATGACCAGAATTAATACTTTTGCTCACGTTAGTTATACTAATAAAGAGCCTCTTGTTGGAAAGCTTTTAAATATTAATGGTGCTGGGATTCAATATAGTTGGCTAAAGAAAACTTTGGGTATTAAAAGTTACGATAAGATGAACGAAATGTCAGAAAAAGTCCCTATTGGCAGTGAGGAATTATTGGTCTATCCATTTGGAAATGGAGCTGAAAGAATCTTTGAAAACAAAATATTAAATACTCATTTTAAAAATATTAATTTAAATATTCACACCCCATCACATATGTGTAGGGCAACTTTGGAGGGAATTGCATTTTCATTCTATTATGGAATAGAAATACTTAAAAATGATGAAATTGATATTAAGGTTCTTAGGGTTGGAAACGATAATTTATTTCGTTCGCAGGTTTTTATTGAAACCCTAGCATCTTTAATAAATGCTCCGATTGAAAGACATAATACAACTGGCGCGGTAGGGGCTGCAAGAGCTAGTAGTGTTAGTGAAGAAACTATGTCTGAACTAGCAGAAAAAATCTCATCGCAAGATTTTGTTGATTCAGTTTCATCTGCAAATGATCGTAAGCCATATATTGAAGCTTATAATAAGTGGAAAAACATTTTAAATAATTTAATTTTAAAGAAATGAGTTCAAAAAAAGAATTTTTTAAGGGTATAGGAAAGATACCTTTTGAAGGGAGAGAGTCTGATAATCCTTTAGCATACAAATATTATGATTCAGAAAAATTGGTTGCCGGTAAAAAACTAAAAGAGCATTTAAAGTTTGCCATGGCTTATTGGCATACACTGTGTAATGAGGGGGGTGATCCTTTTGGAAGTGGCACTCAAAATTTTCCCTGGAATGTTTCCTCTGATCCTGTTCAAAGAGCGAAAGATAAGGTTGATGCAGCTTTTGAATTTTTAGGGAAGATGGGGTTTGATTATTTCTGTTTTCATGACGTTGATTTAGTTGATGAGGCTGATAATTTAGTTGAAACTGAAAAAAGACTTCATAAGGTAACAGATTATATTAAAGAACACCAATTGAGTTCAGGTAAAAAAGTCCTATGGGGGACAGCTAATTTATTTACTAATCCTAGATATATGAATGGAGCTTCTACAAATCCGGACTTTAAGGTGGTAGCAAGAGCTTCTGCGCAAATTAAAATAGCTTTGGATCTTACTATTAAATTAGGAGGTGAAAATTATGTTTTTTGGGGAGGAAGAGAAGGATATATGTCTCTTTTGAATACAGACATGAAAAGAGAAACTGATCATATGGCAAGGTTTCTAAGCCTTTCTAGAGATTATGGTAGATCTCAAGGATTTAAAGGCAATTTTTTTATTGAACCTAAACCTGCTGAACCCTCTAAACATCAATATGATTTTGATTGTGCTACTGTAGTTGGTTTTTTAAATCAGAATGGTTTGGCTGATGATTTTAAAATAAATGTTGAGGTAAATCATGCGACTTTGGCACAACATACATTTCAACATGAACTTCAAGTAGCTGCTGATGCAGGAATGTTAGGTAGTATTGATGCTAATAGAGGGGATTACCAAAATGGTTGGGACACTGATCAGTTTCCAAATAATGTTCTTGAAGTTACTGAGGCAATGTTAGTGATTTTAAGTTCTGGAGGCCTTCAAGGAGGAGGAATTAATTTTGATGCTAAGCTTAGGAGAAATTCAACTGATTTAGAAGATTCATTTATCGCTCATATTTCTGGAGTAGATACTTTTGCTAGGGCAATTATTGCTGCTGATAAAATTAAGTCGATTTCTAATTTTGATAAACTTCGTAAAGAAAGATATGCCTCTTTTGACAGTGGAATGGGTAAAGATTTTGAAAAAAGGAAATTAACTTTAGTTGATTTATATAATTTTGCTCATAAAAATCAGGATATTAAGTCAATTAGTGGCAAGCAAGAGTTATACGAAAGTATAATTAATCAATTCATTTAATTAATTTTTGTGAATTCTATATTAGAAACCACTGATTGGGTTGTATTATCAATTTATTTTTTAGCTCTTATTGGTGTTTCAATTTGGGTTGTTTTACAAAAAAATAAAAATACAGAAGATTATTTTTTAGCTGGCAGAAATGTTGGATGGTTTGTTATTGGGGCTTCAATTTTTGCTTCTAATATAGGGTCTGAACATGTAGTTGGTTTGGCTGGAACTGGTGCTGAATCCGGCATGCCTATGGCACATTATGAACTTCATGCATGGATTGTGCTTCTTTTAGGGTGGGTATTTTTACCTTTTTATATGAGAAGTGGTGTTTTTACAATGCCTGAATTTTTAGAAAGAAGATTTGATAGTAGATCTAGATGGTTTTTGTCAGTTTTCTCTCTATTGGGGTATGTTATTACCAAAGTTTCTGTTACTATCTATGCAGGAGGAATTGTGGTTTCAGAATTAGTAGGAATTCCTTTTTGGTATGGCGCTATTGGAATAGTTATTTTTACAGGAATTTATACTGTAATTGGAGGGATGAAAGCTGTAATATACACAGAAACACTTCAGACTGTCATTTTGATACTAGGATCTGTGATTATAACTTATTTAGGGCTTCAAGAAGTTGGGGGATGGAGTAATTTAAGAGAAACTGTAGGTTCAGATCATTTTAATATGTGGCGTCCAATGACTGATCCTGACTTCCCATGGACTGGGCTCCTTTTTGGCGGAACAATCGTTGGTATTTGGTATTGGTGTACAGATCAATATATAGTTCAGCGAACATTAGCTGCTAATAACATTAAAATTGGAAGAAGAGGTGCTATTTTTGGCGCTTATCTTAAAATTTTACCAATATTCATATTTTTAATTCCTGGTATAATTGCTTTTGCTCTTCATAAACAAGGTGTAATTCAATTAGATAAAAGTGACCAAGCATTTCCTTTACTTGTTAAGACTCTTCTTCCAGTAGGGCTAAAAGGTTTAGTCGCGGGGGGATTAATGGCAGCATTAATGAGTTCATTAGCATCTGTATTTAATTCCTGTTCTACAATTTTCACGATGGATATATATAAAAAATTAATTCCTGAAAGTTCTGAAAGAAAATTATTGAATGTTGGAAAAATTGCAACTACCATTATGGTAGTTATGGGAATAATTTGGATTCCAATTATGGAATTAATTGGAGGTGGTGTTTTATATCAATACTTACAAAGTGTCCAGTCCTATATTGCTCCTCCTGTTGCAGCTGTATTTTTATTAGGTATTTCATGGAAAAGAGTTACTTCTGATGCTGCAATTGTAACTTTATTTTCAGGATTAATTGTTGCTACTTTGAGGATTTGCAGTGAAATTTATAAAGATTCTTTGAGTGGATTTATGTATGAATTTGCAACATTGAATTTTTCACACATGGCAATTTTTATGTTTTTGTTTTCTGTCTCAATTTGCATAATAACTTCATTCTTTTCAATTCCAAAACCATTATCAAGTATTGAAGGTCTTACATTTTCAACACTTACCGAGAAACAAAAAAATAGTGCAAAAAATAGTTATACTAAAGGAGATATAGTATTTTCATGTATTTTAATTTTAATCGTATTGGCTGTTTTAGTTTATTTTACAGGATAATCCTTTTTAATGTAGGTGCCTGTTTTTCAGTATATTTGAGTTTTTGAAATTTTGAGATCTTTATATTTCATAGCTTTTTATTTATTTTGCCTGAATTCATTTAGTCAAATTCCAAGGACTTCTGATCTTGTTGGGAGCTATACTTTTTCTGGTAATGCTAATGACTCTAGTGGTAATAATCATCATGCAGCCACATTTGGTTATCCAGCACCTACTGAGGATAGACATGGCAATGCTAATTCTGCTTATTATTTTGATGGTAACGATTATTTATATGCAGGTAATGCCATGGCAAATCAAATTGGTAATAAATTCACTATAAGTGCGTGGGTTAAATCAACTAATAATCAAAGAGTAGACATGCTGGGTTTAGGTAGGGCAGTCTGTAGTAATCAAGCTGGTCCAGTAATAAGATTGGGAACTAATCTTCAATTTAACAGATGTAATAATGGATCTAATGCTCCAAATGGAAATTATCATTATGATGGGCTATGGCATCACTATGTTTTTATTTATACGGGGAGTAAGAGAAAATTTTTTAGAGATGGCAACTTAATAACCACTGTTAATGGAGGAGGTGTTTTTAATATAAATACTAAAGGACTTGTTATGGGTCAGGGTCAAAAAAACATTAACAGTGGCGCTAAATTAATTGGCTCTATGGATGATGTATACATTTGGAATGTTGCTTTAACAAACGCTGAAGCCACTCAACTATATAATAGTGATTTTGCTCCCACTGATATTGCTCTTTCTTCAACATTTTTTCAAGAGGATATTAACTCGGGGACATCCATTGCGACTCTTACTACCGTTGATTCTGATTCAAGTTCTCATACATATTCATTAGTAAGTGGGAATGGAACTAACGATGCTGATAATGACAGTTTCACAGTTAGCGGCACTACACTTGTTAGCAGTGGCACTTTTGATTTTGAAACGGATTCATCAATTAATATTAATCTTCAAGTTAGCGATGGAGCCGGAACTTATATCGAAGCATTTAGTTTAACTGTTAGTGATGTTAATGAGACCCCAACCGATATTAATTTTCGAAACTTCATTGAAGATGGACTTACACTTTATTTAGATTCGGCAAATTCAAATTCGTATCCAGGTTCGGGAAATACTTGGTCAGATTTAAGTGGTAATAATAATAATTTCACTTTATATAATTCTCCTACATTTGAAGCAAACACTAATGGAGGTGCATTGAAATTTGACGAATCAAATGATTGGGCAAAATCAACTTCTACTTCGGTTTTAAATAAGAATCTTTATACCAAAATTGCCTTTTTCTATCCTGAATCTAGTACTAAAAATATTGTCAGTGGAACTGGAGCAAACAGCCATGCTTTTTGGATGAATAACACATCTACAACGATTTATTCGGGGCATAATGGTGCATGGACAAGGATTTCTCACGCCCCAGGGGGGAGTATGCTAAATAATTGGCATTTTGGTGCAGTTACTTTTAGTAATGTATCAGGATGGAAGATGTATTATAATGGAAATCAAGTTGCAACTAATAGTGATACTGATGTAATCAACACAAATAATGATCTTGTTCAAATTGCCTCTCACAATGGGGGATCGAATTTATTTGATGGATATATACCTCTTGTTCTTATTTATAATAGAGTTTTAAGCGAATCAGAAATTCAAATGAATTATGATTTTTTTGCTGAAAGATATGGTCTTACTACAATAGACAATTCAAATACAAATACTTTAACCATTGATGAGGGATCAGCTATAAGTTCATTTATTGGAAATATGTTTGGTTCAGTCCCTGATGCTGGGGAGACTTTTACATATAGTTTGGTTGATAATGGGCAGCCTTCAAGTCAACACAATAGTTCGTTTGTTGTATCAGGAACACAATTATTAACTAACGCTGAAATAGATTATGAGACTACTCCTACTCTTAATATAAATCTTCAGGTTAGTGACGGTACTTTTAATTATCAAAAAACATTTGTTGTATATGTCAATGATATTAATGAGCCTCCTTTTATTACTTCTACCGTTATTAACACACAAAATACCATTGCTTCTGTTACCTTCAGCGAAGCTGTCTATGATACTAATTCAGGGAGTGGAGCTATGGAAGTTTCTGATTTTAGTTTATCTATTTCGGGAGGTTCTGCCACGCTTACCTCTGTCACTCCTTCTTCTGTATCTCAAAATGGAAATACAATTGCATTAAGTTTTTCCGTTACTGGAACAGTTACTGGAAATGAGTTACTGAAAATTTCTCCTGTTGTTAATTCTATTTACGATGCACTAGGAGCAACTGCTT
>CABXRK010000031.1 GCA_902514625.1 uncultured Bacteroidota bacterium | reverse complement strand
AATAAATCTAAAAGGAAAAGAAATGTTGGCCAGCAAAACTATCAAGATGATGGTGGTGGTGATTACGGTTACTAAATTATTTTTTTAAAGAACTTTTCTTTGAATCTTTTCTTTCATTTAGCCATTCAAAAAAAGCTCCTGTAAGCCAATATGGAATAACAAAAATTAGCAAAAAAAACATTAGCCAAAATCCCATTGTAAGAATTGTTAAGAAAGCAAGAAAACCAAGGTATTGATCAAAATCAACCATATTATGTATTTATAAACAAAATTAATTTATTTATTTTAATTCAAAGAATTGTTTATTAAATTTTATTGAAATAACATAAAAATAATTTTAATTATTTTTAAAGAATTAATTTAGTAAAAAAAATAACTAATACTAGCTAATCATGTATAGAATTGAAAAAGACACACTTGGTGAGGTTAAAGTTCCTAAAAATGTATATTGGGGTGCACAAACCGAAAGATCTCGTCAAAATTTTAAAATTGGAAATGAAGGTTCAATGCCTATAGAAATTATATATGGATTTGCTTATTTAAAAAAAGCTGCTGCCTTTGCTAATCATGATCTAAAAGTATTAGATATTAAAAAAAGGGATCTTATTTCATCAGTTTGTGAAGAAATTTTAAATGGTAAACTAAATGATCAATTCCCTTTAGTTATATGGCAAACAGGCTCTGGCACGCAAACAAATATGAATATTAATGAAGTTATTTCAAACCGATCTCATGTAATCTCTGGAAACAAACTAGGTGAAGGAAAGAATCTTATAGCTCCAAATGATGATGTAAATAAATCTCAATCTTCAAACGATACTTTTCCAACAGCAATTCATATTGCATCGTATAAAAAGATTATTGAAACTACAATTCCTGGAATTAAAAACTTAAGGGAAGCGCTAAATAAAAAATCTAATGAATTTATAAACATAATTAAAATTGGAAGAACTCATCTAATGGATGCAACACCATTATCATTAGGTCAAGAATTTTCAGGATATGTTTCTCAGTTAGATCATGGATTAAGTGCCCTTGAAAATTCTCTTAATCATCTATCTGAAATTGCTTTAGGTGGAACTGCAGTTGGAACCGGAATTAATGCCCCAAAGGGATATTCTAAACTTGTGGCAAAATATATTAGTAAATTTACAAATCTACCCTTTAAATCTGCATTAAATAAATTTGAATCTTTAGCCTCTAATGATGCAATTGTTGAAACACATAATTCTTTAAAGCAAATAGCAGTATCACTAAATAAAATTGCAAATGACATTAGATTATTGGCCTCTGGGCCTAGATCTGGAATAGGAGAACTAATATTACCTTCAAATGAACCAGGAAGTTCTATAATGCCTGGAAAAGTTAACCCCACTCAATGCGAAGCTCTTACAATGGTATGTTCTCAGATAATTGGAAATGATGTTACAATATCTTTTTCTGGAGCTCAAGGACACTATGAATTAAATGTTTTTAAACCCGTAATGGCCTCTAACATTATTCAATCTGCCCAATTAATTGGAGATGCGTGTTTGAGCTTTTCAAAAAACTGTGTATCAGGAATTATTCCTAATAAAAAACGTATAGAAGATAATCTAAGTAATTCTTTAATGCTTGTAACTGCTTTAAATACTAAAATTGGATACTATAAAGCTGCTGAAATTGCAAATAAAGCTCATGATGAAGGCACCACACTAAAAGAAGCTGCATTAAAATTAAAGTATCTAACAGAAAAAGAATTTGATGAATGGGTAAAGCCTAAAGACATGATTGGAAACTCATAGAATTTATTTTAATCTCTAATTAACTTTTTATATTTTATTCTCTTAGGCTTTATTTCATCTCCAAATCTTTTCTTTTTATTTTCTTCATATTCAGAATATGAACCACTAAAAAAATAAACATTAGATTCTCCTTCAAAAGCTAAAATATGTGTGCATATTCTATCTAAAAACCAGCGATCATGAGATATTACAACTGCACAGCCAGAAAAGTTTTCTAATCCTTCTTCTAACGCTCTTAAAGTGTTTATATCTAAGTCATTTGTTGGTTCATCTAAGAGTAACAAATTGCCTTCTACTTTTAGAGTCATTGCTAAATATAAACGATTACGCTCCCCTCCAGATAGTTTTGAAACCTTTTTATTTTGTTCACTACCACTAAAATTAAATCTGCTTAGAAATGCCCTTGAATTAATTTGCTTTCCTCCCATCATAATTAACTCTTGTTCATTACTAAAATTTGACCATATTGATTTATCTAAATCAAGATTAGAATGTTTTTGATCAACATAAGCCAATTTAACTGTCTCACCAAAAATAAACTTTCCTGAATTTAAAGATTCCTCCCCCATTATCATTTTAAATAAGGTTGATTTTCCAGCACCATTAGGGCCAATAACTCCAACTATTCCAGATTTAGGTAAACTAAATGTTAAATTTTCAAATAATATTTTTTTTTCAAAAGATTTACTCACTTTTTCAGCTCTAAAAACTTCATTTCCTAACCTTGGTCCACTTGGAATGAAAATTTCCAGTTTATCTTGAATTTTAGATTGATCCTGATTTGCAAGTACTTCATAACTTGATAGTCTAGCTTTTTGTTTGGCTTGTCTTCCTTTAGGAGTCATTCTAATCCATTCCAATTCCCTTTCAAGAGTTTTTTGCCTCTTAGAAGCTTGTTTTTGTTCTATAGAAAGACGTTTAGATTTTTGATCTAACCAAGATGAATAATTTCCTTTCCATGGAATACCTTGACCTCTATCCAATTCTAATATCCATCCAGCAACATTATCCAAAAAATACCTATCATGAGTAACCGCTATAACAGTACCCTTATATTCAGACAGATGTTGCTCAAGCCATTTAACTGATTCCGCATCTAAATGATTTGTAGGCTCATCTAAAAGCAATACATCAGGTTTCTTTAACAAAAGTCTACATAAAGCTACCCTTCTTCTTTCTCCTCCAGAAAGAACATTAACTTTCTCATCTGCATTAGGCGTTCTTAATGCATCCATTGCAATTTCCAATTGATTGTCAATATCCCATGCATTTAAATAATCAATTTTATCTTGAAGTTTTGATTGTTTTTTCATCAATTCTTCCATCTTATCTGAATCTTCATAAACTTCAGGTAATGAAAATTGATCATTAATTGAATTATAATCATTTAAAATAGAAATTACAGAAGCGACTCCTTCTTTTACTATTTCTATAACTGTTTTAGAATCATCCATTTCTGGTTCTTGTTCTAATAAACCAACACTATATCCCTCTGAAAAAACTAAATCACCATTAAATGTTTTATCTCTTCCTGCAATTATATTTAATAGTGTTGATTTTCCAGAACCATTTAATCCTAAAATTCCAATTTTAGCACCATAAAAAAAACTTAAATAAATATCTTTTAAAACTTGTTGATTTGATTCTGGAAAAGATTTAGAAATCCCAGACATAGAAAAAATAACTTTTTTGTCTTCAGACATAAACTTAAACTCTACCTTTTAAAGCATTAAAAGCCCATGAAATAACAAAAAAGCCAAGTCCAGCAATACCAAAGCCTATAGTGTATTCTGTATAAATAAAAAAACCTACTATTAAAAGTCCACACCCTAATATCCCCATAATAAGGGCGGAAAATCCAAAAA
Source organism: uncultured Bacteroidota bacterium (assembly GCA_902514625.1). Lineage (GTDB taxonomy): Bacteria > Bacteroidota > Bacteroidia > Flavobacteriales > Flavobacteriaceae > TMED220. The sequence goes on along the minus strand of CABXRK010000031.1, from coordinate 3,926 downwards.
TTTTATTCTTATTTAGTTTCATTAATTTTATTTGAATTACAAATAACGAGTTTTTATTTAATAGATTTTTTAAAATTTTCTTAAAAAATTCACAAAATTTAAATCCTATTCAATTTTAGCAAACAATTTAATTTTCCAATTGCCCCAACCGTATTTCTTAGAAAAGAATATGATAGTTATAGGATATACGATTAGCAAATAAGTTATTAATTCACTGCCAATAGATGGATCTGATATATCTCTAAAGATAGATTCAGTTTTAAAAGCAGTCCAATCAGCAGTAACTAATAATGCAGTAATTAAATTATTTGCAATATGCAAACCTAAAGACAATTCAATCCCTTCATCCATTAGAGTTATTATTCCAAAGAAAAACCCTGTTCCAACGTAATAAATCATTATAGCAGGCCCTAATTTCTCAACTTCAGGATTAAAATAATGTAAAAACCCAAAAATAAATGAAGTGAAAATTAATGGGAGCCATCTATTTTTTAACAATTTAGCAAAACCCTGCATCAAATAACCTCTAAAGATGTATTCCTCCAATCCAGATTGAAAAGGAATAAAAATAATTGAAATTAAAAACATTAAAAAAAAAGGTCCAAATTTAAAATTAAACTCAAAATCTTCAGGATATAAATAATAATCTAAAAAGAAAATGCTAATTGAAATAACAGACCATAAAAAAAATGAAAAACATATTCTGTTAATATCGATTTTAGTCCTTGACGTTGTAACCTTAGTTATGCTTTGATTATGAAGTATTTTTGTCACCAATAAAAAACCTATAGAAGAAACTAAAAAAGGAAATAATATTAAAAAGTAGAATAAATTAGAGTTTAGTTTGTTTAATAGATCTGATACACTTTCTGAAGAATTTAAATTTGTATTTTCAGATATGAAATAAACTATAGGAAGTTGACCAATAAAATTAAAAATTATAATAATTAGTGAACCTAACAAATAGTATCCAAATGATGAATTAGAAGGTATACATTTTTCTAAAAATAAATTTTGATTATTTGTCATTATTAAATTACAAAATACTACAAAGAGTTAACCTCACTAAATAAAAAAGGTATTTAATAGCAAAATACAAACAATTGAAAAAATAGATTGAAAATGAATAGTATTAATATTACTATTAATAAGATTCCTGTTGTCATAATTTTTAAACAAACTATAGGAAATTCCTAACCCAATAAATAAAAGAATTAGCATAGATATATCATAAAAAACAGGAAAAAAATTTAATAAATTTTTTTCTAGTGTTGATTTAAAAAGAAACATAAAAACAAAAGCTGAAATCAATAAAAAGGGATAAATCCATCTAGCATTTTTCTTTCCAAGAGTGACTACCAAATTATTTTTTTTAGAAACTTTGTCCGAATTATAATCAGGAAATTGATTGATAAATAAAATGTTCGTTGTTAATAATCCAAATGGAATACCTAGTAATAAATAATTAAAGAAAGTGTTTGAAAACAATTCAATTGTTTGAGTTGAAATTGCGAAAGCAGCACCTAAAGTTAGTAAAGGGCCGAAAGTTAAAAAAATAGTTAATTCTCCAAGACCTCGCATTGCAGATAATCTAAGAGGTTTCGCCGTATAAAAATATCCTAGAAAAACACCAATTAAGGCTATTAATGAAGCGTAAAAAGAATTAGACACTGAATTAGAAATTGAAAAACTATTAACCACTATAGATAAATAGATTAAAAATGTAATAAGAAACATATAATTTGCTAATTTTTTTGTTCCTTTTAAAGTTATTAAGCCAAGCTCTATTGCTCGACTTCCACCAGAAATCTGAGCTCCTTCAAGAATTTTAGAATTCATTCCAGCATTAAAATATTCAGTATTCACTCCATCAGTTCCGTGTTTTACATCAAAATAATCATTATATAAATTTGAAAATAATTGAAAGAAAATAATTCCTATTGATGTTAGAACAAGTCCGAAAATACTAAACAAACCATCACCTGAGCCCGCCATAAATGATCCAACAGAAAGAACAGGAAACAAGGAAGCCGAAGTAAAACCAGCCCTAGTAATTGCAACTCCTTTAATTATTTTTGTAGAAAGGCTAATGGGAATATTAACTTTTTCTTTAATGACTTCAGTAATCCCACAATATCCTGTCTGTGGTTTATTTTTACCATTTGCAAAATTGGGAGTTATTTTAATCTTTGCACTAAAATAAGTTCCATCCTTTTTAACAAAATTTGTTTTAGTTTCATATAATCCATTTTTATTTGCAGACTTCAACCAGTTAATTACATTTTGAAGGACAATTTCTCCAGGAGAAAATATGGATACTCTTTTTTTTTCAATTAGTTCCTCAGGTTCATACCCAAACATTTTTTTAGCACCCTCATTCAACTGAAGAATTAAACCTTCCATATCACAAATTATAACGCTTTTCATATTTAAATGTGGTTTTTAAATTAGATTTTAATCAATTACAAAGTTAATGTAGTTAACTTAGCTATGGAAATTATTTTACCGTTTTTATCATTAATTTTAATTTCCCATAACTGCATGGATCTTCCCATGTGTATTGGAATAGCTTTCGCATAAACATATCCTGATTTAATAGATTTTAAATGATTTATAGATAGTTCCGTCCCTCTAACCATCTTTTTACCTTTAGAGAATAAACTAGCAGCTGTACTTCCTACAGTTTCTGCTAATGCAGCTGTTGCACCACCATGCAATATTCCATCAGGTTGATAAACTACGGAATTAACCGGCATTCGAGCTTCAACATAATTCTCTCCATAATCAATAAATTCAATATCTAAAGATTTTAACAAAGTATTTTTTCTAGAACCATTTAAAATTTTAAGAAATTCTTTTTTACACATTTAATATAATTTCAACTCAAAACAGAGCCTAAAACAAATCCAATAATGAAAGAAATAACAACTAAAGTATGAAAATCAACTCCAAATGATTTTTTTATATTATCAATGCTTTTATATATCTTATTTTTTAAACTCATTATAGAGCTAAAGTTTGAACTTTAATCTTTAACTTCTTCAAAATCAACATCTTGAACATCTCCTTCGTCATCTTTTTTAGATTTTGATTTTGAATCTTTCTTTGGTTTCTTATTATCATTACTTTTATCTTTTCCCGCAGATTCTGCTTGTGCTTTATACATTTCTTCAGAAGCATTTTTCCAAGCTTCATTTATTTTATCTAAAGCAGGTTCAATTTGAGAAAGTTCTTTACTAGCATATGCTTTTTTTAACTCTTCAAGGGCATCTTCAATTGACTTCTTCTTATCCTTTGAAAGTTTTTCTCCAAATTCTTTTAATTGACTCTCTGTCTGAAAAATCATTTGATCAGCACTATTTAATTTATCAGCTTGTTCTTTAGCTTTTTTATCAGACTCTGCATTTGCCTCAGCATCTTCCTTCATTTTTTTAATTTCTTCCTCTGTTAAACCAGAAGAAGCTTCAATACGGATGTCTTGAGTTTTGCCAGTTCCTTTATCTACAGCTGCAACTTTAATTATTCCATTTGCATCAATATCAAAGGTAACCTCAATTTGCGGAACCTGCCTAGGCGCAGGAGGTATTCCATCTAAATGAAATCTACCAATAGTTTTATTATCTGCAGCCATAGACCTTTCTCCTTGTAATACATGTATCTCAACTGAGGGTTGGTTATCTGCAGCAGTTGAAAATATCTGCGATTTCTTGGTAGGTATTGTAGTATTAGCTTCAATTAATTTTGTCATAACATTACCCATAGTTTCAATTCCTAAAGAAAGAGGAGTAACATCTAAAAGCAACACATCTTTAACATCCCCAGTTAAAACTCCACCCTGAATTGCTGCTCCAACAGCAACAACTTCATCTGGGTTAACACCTTTTGATGGCTTCTTTCCAAAATACTTTTCTACTTCACTTTGAATA
>CABXRK010000030.1 GCA_902514625.1 uncultured Bacteroidota bacterium | reverse complement strand
ATAAAAAATAAATAAAAATAATATGATGGTTTATATCTGTATATGTTTTAATATTTCCACTTCAATATATTCATTACATTTAGTAAATCTTATATAATAAATAATTAATGTATGTTAAATAATATCAAAGAAATTTCCGGAATATTAGAGGTTAAATCTTCAGGAAAAGGATATGTGGTTTCAGATAAATTAGAAGAAGATATTTTTATATCTAAATTAAAATTAAATAAAGCTTTCAATGGAGATGAAGTAATTGCTTATGTATATAAAAGAAGAAATAAATTAGGAAAAATTGAGGGAGAAATAAGAAGAATATTAAAAAGAAAAAATAAACGATTTATTGGGGTTTTACAGTCCAACAATAATTTTGGTTTTGTTAATACTAGAGGGAGAAGAATGTATACGGATTTTTATATAGAAAAAAGCCAACTAAAAAAATATAAAAATAATGATAAAGTTGTTGTTGAATATATAGATTGGCCAAAAAAATCGGAAAATCCAAATGGAAAAATAATTAAATCTTTAGGAAAATATGGGAATATAGGAACGGAGTTAAATGCAATTATAAATGAGTATGAAATAGATGAAAAATTTAATAAAAAGGTTTTAGAAGAGTTAAAGATTTTAGGACAAACAACTAAAATAAAAAGAAAAGATTTTAGAAATAAATTGACATTTACAATAGACCCAAAAGATGCAAAAGATTTTGATGATGCAATATCTCTTGAAAAAATTGGAAAAAATTTATATGAAGTAGGAATACACATAGCAGATGTAACACATTTTGTGAAAAAAGGAAGTTTAATAGACGAAGAAGCAAGAAAAAGAGCAACATCAGTTTATTTAGTAGATAGGGTAATACCAATGCTACCAGAGAAGATATCAAATGAGTTGTGTTCACTAAGACCTAAAGAAGATAAGTATACTTTTTCAGCTGTATATAATATGGATAATAAAGGAAATATAAAAAAACAATGGTATGGTAAAACAATTATTAATTCAAACAATAGATTAACATATGAAGAAGCACAGAAAATAATAGAAAATAAAAAAGAAAAAGGAAAACTTGAAAAAGCAATTAAAATATTAAATATAATAGCAAAAGAAAAAAGAGAAAAAAGAACAGAACAGGGAGCAATAATTTTTAATAAAGAAGAAGTTAAATTTGAGTTAAATAAAGAAAAAGAACCAAAAAAAATATTTTTTAAAAAACAAAAAGAAGCAAATAAATTAATTGAGGAATTTATGTTATTAGCAAACAAAAAAGTTGCTGAATATGTTGATTCAATAATTAGTAATAAGAATTTTATATATAGAGTTCATGATAAACCAGATGAAGAAAAAATAAAAAACTTAAAAGAAATAATTAAAAGATTAGGATATGAATTTAAAAAAGAGAAAAACATAAATGGAAAAGAAATAAATAGAATATTAAAAAAGGCAGAAGGGAAAAAAGAAAAAATAATTATAGAAAGTTTAGTATTAAGAGCAATGAGTAAGGCTGAATACACAAACAATAACATAGGACATTATGGATTAGCTTTCAAAAAATACACTCATTTTACTTCACCAATTAGAAGATATCCAGATATAGTTGTTCACAGAATATTAAATAATATATTAAATAAAGAGAAAGGAGAAGAAAACATATTAAAAATATGTAAAAACTCAACCTCACAAGAAATAAGAGCAACACAAGCAGAGAGAGAATCTATAAAAATGATGCAAATAAAGTATATGGAAAATAAAATAGGTGAAAAATATTATGGTACAATATCCGGAATAAACGAGAGAGCAATATATGTAGAAATTAATGAAAATAAATGTGAAGGAAGGGTGAGGGTAAATGAAATAAAAAATCAAAAATATTGGTATAATGAAAAAACACACAAATTAATTGAAAAAAGAAAAGGAATAGAAATTCAGCTAGGAGATAAGGTTAAAATTAAAGTTAAAAAAGCGGACATATACAACAGAATAATGGATTTCGAATTATTAGAAGTAATGTAATATAAAAATGGGAGCAGAAATATTTATTTTAGGAATACCGTTTGGAATTATGTTAACACTAGTAACAGGGCCGATTTTTTTGGAGGTAGTTAATACAACACTACACAAAGGAAAAACAAAAGCAATTTTAATAGAAATAGGAGCAGTTTTAGCCGATTTCAATTACATTATGGTTTCGTATTTATTTACCGTTTCTTTAACGCAAAAAATAAAATCAATTGAAATAATAGAAATAATAGGAGGAATAATTTTAATTATTTATGGAATATATTATTATAAAAAGAAGGAAAAAATAAAGCCAATAAAAAAAGAAAAAGAAAAAGAAAATTATATATTATATTATATTATTAAAGGATATGTTATAAACATTGTAAACGTTAGTGTTTTTATCTATTGGACTAGTCTTGTTGTTTTATTAGGAACATATTATGGTTTAAATGACAATAACGTTATTGTTTTTTTTGGAACGATACTTTTAACATATATAATTTTGGGATATATTAAAATATATATTATCCATTATTATGGAAAAGGATTTAGTGAGAAACAAAAAAGAGGAATTAAAAAGACTATAAGCTATCTAATTATTTTATTAGGGGCATTTATAACGTCCAAAGCAATATATAAATATGTTTAAACAAGAAATTGAGGCATCGAGCGGATTCGAACCGCTGTACAAGCTTTTGCAGAGCTCTGCCTAGCCACTCGGCCACGATGCCTTAGTATGACAAAAGTAAATAAATAAAAGTTTTTATTAACGTTCTATCTAGTAACTTTTCTTTTAACAGAAACGCTTGATAAGCTTCCATTAATTGGGGGATTCATTTTATCTATTTCTACACTAACAGAATTAATGGATTTATGAGCCTTAAAAATAGACGAAATAATTCTTTCAACTACAGTTTCAAGAAGATTTGCCGGAACAGCCATTTCTTTTTCAATAATTTTGTTTAAAGAAACATAGTCAATAGTATCAGACAAGTTATCTGACATTGATGAGGCTGACATGTCAAAATCAACAACTAGATTAACAATATAGTCTGATCCAATTTCCCTCTCTTCTTTCATGCAACCGTGGTATGCATATAAGATTATATTTTTAAGTTTTATTTTTGCCATTACTAATCTTAGCGTAAAGATAAAAAAGACAGAAAAATAATAAACACAAGGTGGCTTCTTTTTCAATATCTTTGTTATAAATTTTTTATATTTTGAAGGGGAAAGAACAATTAAATTTTATTGAACAAATTATTGAAAATGATTTGAAAAATGAACATAACAAAGATGAGCTATGCTTTAGATTTCCGCCAGAGCCAAATGGATTTTTGCACATTGGCCATGTTAAAGCGATTTCTTTAAACTTTTCTTTGGGAAAAAAATATAATGCGCCTGTAAATTTGAGGTTTGATGACACAAATCCGGTTAAAGAAAATTATGAATATGTAAGCGCTATTAAAAAGGATATTCTTTGGCTAGGATACAAATGGAAGAACGAGTGTTTTGCCTCAGATTATTTTGAGAAACTTTATGAGTGGGCTTTGGGTTTAATTAAAAACTCTAAAGCATACATTGATTCTCAAGACTCTAATAAAATTGCTCAACAAAAAGGCACAACTACATTAGCAGGAACAAATAGCCCTTATAGGAATAGGCCTATAAAGGAAAATCTTAAGATTTTTCAAGAAATGAAGGAAGGAAAGCATCCAGAGGGGTCACATGTCTTAAGGGCCAAAATTGACATGAATTCGCCGAACTTATTAATGAGAGATCCAGTCTTGTATAGAGTTTTGTTTAAAGAACATCATAGGACAAAAAAGACATGGTGTATTTACCCCTTGTATGATTGGGCACATGGTGAGTCTGACTATATAGAAAAAATAACACATTCACTTTGTACATTAGAGTTTAAGCCTCACAGAGAATTATATAATTGGTTTTTAAATGAACTACCAGCTTTAAAACACAAAAAACCTAAGCAAATTGAGTTTGCGCGGCTTAATATGTCTTTTACTGTAACAAGTAAAAGAAAGCTTTCGGAATTAGTAAAAGAAAACCATGTCTCCGGGTGGGATGATCCACGGATGCCCACAATTTCAGGATTAAGAAGAAGAGGATACCCTCCAGAAGCGCTAATAAATTTTGTGAAGAAAGCAGGAATATCTAAAAGGGAAAACACAATTGACTTTTCTCTTTTGGAGTTTTATGTAAGGGAAGCTTTAAATAAAACTGCGCCAAGAGTTATGGCAGTTCTAAATCCAGTTAAACTTATTATAACAAATTATCCAACAAACAAAGAAGAATACTTAGAGGCAGAAAATAATCCGGAAAATAAAAGCCAAGGCATCAGAAAGATAAGGTTTTCGAAGTCTATTTTAATTGAAAAAGAAGATTTTCAAGAAGCTTTCAGCGAAAAGTTTTTTAGGCTTTCCATTGGAAAAGAAGTACGGCTTAAAAACGCATATATTATTAAAGCAAATAGCTTAAAAAAGGACAAATCGGGATCAATAACAGAAATTTATTGCTCATATGACCCCCAAAGTAAAAGTGGAAGCGGAACCGTTCAGAGTAAAAGAAAAGTTAAAGGGACAATTCACTGGGTTTCAGAAAAGTATTGTTTTGACATAGAGGTTAATCTTTATGACAGGCTATTTAATACTGAAGCACCAGACAGAAATAAAGATCGCGTCTTTACTCAATTCATAAACAAAGAATCGTTTGTTAAGATAAACGCAAAAGCAGAAGAAAGCCTTGTCTCTGCTAAGGAAGGAGACATTTTTCAATTTCAAAGAATTGGATATTTTGCAGTTGACAAAGAGTCTCGGAAAGAAAAAATTATTTTTAATAAAACAGTTGGACTGAGAGACAACTGGACAAAAAAAAAGAAAGAGTTTAAAAAACTCAGATAAAATTTTTTAAATTTTTCAGGCGTCTTAAAGCAGAAATTTTCCCTATCAGTTCAAGTACTTTTATAATGTCTGGGCCAGACAAAGAACCAATTATAGCTAATCTTAAAATTTTCAAAGCATGGCCAAATTTAACCCCTTCATCTTTACAATAATTATAAATAGAATCTTTCAAAATTTTTATGTTGTCTAATCCTGAAAGGAGGTTTTCTAAATTAATTATAGTAGCGACTAATGTAGGGCTGTTTATTTTCTTTATGTCTGAAGCAAGATATGATTGGGGATCTTTATAAAAAAAACTAATTAAGGAGTGATCGTCGCTAAGAAGAATCATTCTTTCTTTAATCAAAGAATAGATTTCATAAATTTCTTCAGGTTTAAAAACAGCTAACCCTTTTTTTATTTTGCTATCCGACAATGAAATTAATTTCTCAATTGACAAAGCCTGTATATGTTTCGCGTTGACCCATTTAGCTTTTTCGTAGTCAAATTTTGCACCCCCTTTTTGAAGAGATTTAATTTCAAATAAAGGAATCAGGCCTTTTAGACTATAGATTTCTTTATTTTTAGTAAAACTCCAGCCAAGCTGAGATATATAATTAATTAAACCACTCGCTAAAAACCCTTTTTCTTTATATCCGCATATGTTTTTATTTTTAGAGACCCATTTTATTGGAAAAACCGGGAACCCTTCAACCTCTCCATCTCTTTTACTAAGCTTTCCTTTCCCGGTTGGTTTTAAAATAAGAGGGAGATGGAGGAACTTAGGCTTTTTCCAATTAAAGGCCTCGTAAAGCAAAGAGTGAAATGGTAGTGATGGCAGCCATTCTTCTCCCCTAATAACGGTTGTTATTTTCATTAAATGATCATCTACCACATTTGCAAAGTGGTAAGTTGGAAACCCGTCCGATTTTATTAATATTTTGTCTTCAACATCTCTACTATTAAAAGAGATAGCATTTCTTAATTCGTCTTTACAAATTAGAGTTTTGTTGCCCTCTACTTTAAGCCGAATAACATATGGAACCTTTTTTTTAATCAAGAAATCAACATCTTTTTTAGACATGTTTAAAGAATTTTTAAGCAACATCCTGTTTTGCGAGCTATATAAAAATTTTTCTCCATTCGCTTCTTTTTCTTCTCTAAGCTTATTTAATGATTCACTAGAGTCAAAAGCATAATAAGCTTTTTTTTTGTCCAATAATGTTGAAACTTGTTCAGAATATATTGCTCCCCTCTCGCTTTGTCTATATGGCCCAAAGCCACCCTTTTTGTCTGGCCCTTCAGAGTAAGTTATTCCACACCACCTCAAAGACTCGACAATGTGCTTTTCGCTTCCTTTTTTTATTCTATTTTGATCGGTATCTTCTATTCTAAGAATAAATTGCCCTTTATTTTTTAACGCATATAGATAATTAAAAAGAGCGGTCCTAAGCCCCCCAATGTGTAGTGGGCCAGTTGGGCTTGGAGCAAATCTTAAACGTTCCATATTGTTTTTTATAATTACAAAGATACTATCATTTCTTAGTTGTTCAATTTTATTGTTTTCTATTATCTTTGAATAAAAAAATGATTTTGATAGAAAGTACCATTAAGTTTCCGTATTCAAAGAAGCTTATTAAGGCATGGCTTATTGAGGCCCTTGATTTATTTGGCTTTAAACTTAAGAAAATATCTATTAATATAGTTTCACAAAAAAAGATGCTTTCTCTTAACAGTTCATATTTAAATCATTCAGACGACACGGACGTAATTTCTTTTAGTTACACTACAAAATCAAAAGTTTCAGGAGAAATTTTTATTTCTGACTATATGCTTGAATTAAACGCTAAAAAATACAGACAAACCATTGATAATGAGATGCTTAGGCTCATATCTCATGGGGTAATCCATTTAATGGGCCATAATGACAAGTCGACAAAAGAGAAGAAATTTGTGATTAAATTGGAGGACAAGTTTGTTTCTTTGTTCCACGTGAAACATATTAAAAATGTTTGAAAAAGAATTTGACGTTATTGTTGTTGGCGGAGGTCATGCAGGCGCTGAAGCCGCTGCTGCTTCTGCAAACATGGGATCAAAAACTCTTTTGATTACTATGAATCTACAAACAATTGGTCAAATGTCATGTAATCCTGCGATGGGCGGCATAGCCAAAGGGCAAATAGTTAGAGAAATTGATGCTATGGGAGGGTATAGCGGCATAGTTTCTGACAAGAGCGCTATTCAGTTTAAAATGCTTAACCGCTCAAAGGGTCCTGCAATGTGGAGCCCAAGAGTTCAATCAGACAGAATGATGTTTGCTAATTGCTGGAGAGAAATGTTAGAAAATACGGAAAATCTTGATTTTTTTCAATCAACGGTTACGGATTTGTTGTTTGACAAGAATTCAATAAATGGAGTTATAACCAGTTTAGGAATTCAAATTTATTCTAAATCTGTAATACTAACAAATGGAACTTTTTTAAATGGAAAAATTCACATCGGAGACAAGAATTTTGGAGGGGGAAGAGCTGGAGAGGAAGCTTCTAAAGGGTTAACCAAAGTTTTAATCGATAAGGGTTTTGACTCTGGAAGAATGAAAACTGGAACTCCTCCAAGAGTTGATGGAAGGTCTCTTAATTTTTCAATTATGGAAGAGCAAAAAGGAGATTCAAACCCCACCAAATTTAGCTTCTCAAGCGCTACTAAGGCGCTAAAGAGCCAAAGAAGCTGCCATATGACGTACACAAGCAAAAAGGTCCATAAGCTTTTAAGGCAAGGGTTTGACAGGTCGCCCATGTTTAATGGAACCATCAATAGCGTTGGCCCAAGATACTGCCCCTCAATAGAGGATAAAATTAACAGATTTTCAGAGAAGGATAGACATCAAATATTTGTTGAGCCAGAAGGATGGAATACAATAGAGTGTTATATTAATGGATTTTCAACATCGCTTCCAGAAGATATTCAATATAAAGCATTAAAAAATGTTAATGGGTTTGAGGACGTAAAGTTTTTTAGGCCAGGGTACGCTATAGAATATGATTACTTCCCCCCTACTCAGCTGTCCCATTCACTTCAAACAAAACTTATTAAAGGCTTGTTTTTTGCTGGCCAAATAAACGGAACTACTGGATACGAAGAGGCCGCTGCACAAGGATTAATGGCCGGAATTAATGCTAGTTTATACATCAAGGGTTCAGAGTCTTTTGTTTTAGACAGGTCTGATGCTTACATTGGAGTTCTTATTGATGATTTAATTACAAAAGGGACAGAAGAGCCCTACAGAATGTTCACTTCTAGAGCAGAATATAGAACGCTTCTTAGACAAGATAATGCAGATGTTAGGCTTACCAAGTTAAGCCATGACATTGGATTAGCTTCAAGAGCCAGATTAAAAGCTGTGGATTTGAAACTTAATAAAGCTAATATTCTTATAGACTTTTACAAAAAAACCAGCATAAAGCCAGAAGAAGTAAACCCTATTTTAAAAGCCAAGAATTCTTCAAGGATTATTCAAGCAACAAAAATTGCCAAGATTTATTCAAGGCCAGATTTTGTCATGAAGGACCTTTTAAAGCTTAATATAGTTACAGACTTTATGTTAAAAAATAAGATTAATAATGAAGTTAAAAAATACTCTGAGGTTGAAATCAAGTATTCGGGCTATATTAAAAAGGAAAGAGAAAATGTTAAAAAACTAAAAAGACTTGAAACCATTAGCATTCCTAGAGGCTTTGAGTACTCAAAGTTGAACTCTCTTTCATCAGAGGCAAGGGAAAAGCTAAATAAAATTAGACCAAGATCTATATCACAGGCATCAAGAATTAGCGGAATTTCTCCTAGCGATATTTCGATAATTCTTGTTCATTTAGGACGATAACGTTTCACGTGGAACATATAATATGAAACATAAAATTTGTTCAACTAAGGATTATTTAATTTCTGGAGAGCCTTTTGAAATTATTTGGGACAAAGAAACCCAAATTGCAAAAACACACCCAATTCCAGAAAAAAAGAAACTGCAGAGTTACTATAACTCAAGTGAATATTATTCTCATTCGGGGACGAAAAAAACCCCTTTTGATATTTT
>CABXRK010000029.1 GCA_902514625.1 uncultured Bacteroidota bacterium | reverse complement strand
TCATCTACTTCAAGATTATTTACCAACTTGTATAAATCTGCCAATACATCATTATTTCCACGCTCTACCAATAGACGTTGAGCAGTCAAACGCCAAAACATATTATCATTCGAAAGTGCTTTTATCAATTCTTGTGGATTATTCTGATTCAAGGTAATTGGATTATTGCTTTTACCCGTTTTAGGCACAATTCGCCAGATACGCCCTCTGGACTTATCTCTTAACGGATTAACATAGGCATTACCTTTACCCTTTTCGGCGTCATACCCACCAAAGGCCTCTGTAGGTGTAGGATTGTGCTGCACAATGAAATTGTACCAATCTGCAATCCAAACATAACCATCGGGACCAACTTTTGCTTCGACAGGAGAAACCCATTCATCCGAACTAGCAAATAAATTACCTCCATCCTTTTCAATATATCCCGCTCCCTCTTTTTCGATCTGAGAAATATGAACAAGGCCTCCAGTAGGTTCACAAACAAAAGCAACTTTATTCCAATACTTACTGGGGTAATTTCGTGCATTATAGAAATGGTGTCCCGCAGCGGCGGTAAATCCACCGAAAACGTCTACTTGTCTTATGTTGAGGGTAATCGGTTTCATGTCATAATGACCATCTATCTTTAAACTTCCCTGAATGGTAATTCCATCTATATCTCTAAAATTTTTATTGGGGATCCCCATAAAAACGCTATGATTGTTGTTCGCGGTGGATGCAAATATGGAATTGTCTTCTGTAATGCCCAACCCCCAAGTATTGTTAGTTGTATTGGTTAAAAATTCAAAATTTTTTAAAGTAGGGTCAAAACGATATACTCCTTGTCTAAATTCGTGCTCTTTCCCAAAAATGGAACCCTTAAACCCAGAATATCCTAAAACACCATAAACCTTATTATCTATACCGCTTTGCAAATTAGAGGGACCGGCATGAGTATCATAGGTTCCCCATCCATCAATAATAATTTCCTTGATGTCTGCTTTATCATCACCATCTGTATCTTTTAAGAATAAAAAGTGAGGAGCTTGTGAAACGATAATCCCTCCATTGGAGAAAGTAAAGCTGGTAGGAATATTAAGTTTATCGGCAAACACAGTAAACTTATCTGCTTTTCCATCTCCAGTGGTGTCTTCACAGATTTTTATACGATCATCTCCCAATCCTTTATCCTCTCTTATCGTATTCGGGTAATCAACGGTCTCAATGACCCAAAGTCTACCTCTTTCGTCCCAATTCATTGCGATTGGGTTGATAATATCGGGTTCTGACACGAATAATTCCAGATCAAAGCCAGCGGGCACTTGAATTAATTTTTGAGATTCTTCAGGCGATAAAGGCATCTGAAACTGTAGAGCCGGATCTCTTTTTTCATAATTCGGAATATTAGCTACTTCCTTATATTCTAATGTAGGAATTTCTTTTACATATGCTTCCCAATTCTTTTTAGCATTGTCATTAACAGACCATAAAATACCTCTTTTAATCAAATCTTGAAACCCTGGATTAGTCCAGGTTCTTTGATCATGACCATATGCAGTATAAAAAACCTTTCCTTTTCCATATTCCTTTACCCATGTCCAAGGTTCACGGTGATCTCCTTCTACTCTTTCCATTAAAACGGTAATATCATCAGCAATCTTGTGGTGCACATAAGTTTCGTCCCAGGTTGAAAACTCCTTTACTGATTGCATAGCCGAATGGGTACTGTCCTTTATAACAGTCGTAAATATTCCTGTTTTATGATCCATAAATTGAGCACCTACCAAGTTGATGTACTTGGGTGAATTCTTGAAACAAAAACTGGCGGAATGTATCGGAATGAATCCATTTCCCTTGGCAACAAAATCAAGAAGTGCTTTTTCTTGAGAGGGTTTTATCCTTTCGTGATTGGCATAAATAATCAATCCATCATAAAGATTCAAATTTTCAAAGTTAAGGTCTTCAACGTTTTCGGTATAGGTAATATTTATGCCACTTTTTGTCAAAGCTGAAGCTAAAATAGGCATGTAAGTATTGGAATTATGATGCTCCTGTTTATGACCCAAAAACAGAATTTCAATTCTTCTAGGAGTATCATCCGTTTCCTTTTTTTGTAAAGAGTTACACCCTATTAAGGAAAAAACCATTAAGAGGACCCCGAATAATATAAACACAAAATTTTTCATAATTATTTAATTACCATTTAAAGTAAATATACAAAAACTGTTTTAGCTTGTTTTCACTGTCCTGTTAAAATTTGTTTATCATGATGGAGCTGTAACTTTTATCTGAACCGTAAGTAAAAAAAACAAACCCCTATTATTAATAGGGGCTTAGGGAGATATTTGTAGCCCGTAGGGGAATCGAACCCCTCTTTCCAGGATGAAAACCTGAGGTCCTAACCGATAGACGAACGGGCCAAAATAATGGTTGCAAACATACATCTTTATAAATAATTTTGCAACCAATTAAATGTGATTTAACTCAACACACATACTAATATGATTTAGCAAATAAAACTCTCTTTAGAGAGGGTTTGCCAGAAATAATACATTTACCCTTATCTTCATCATGATATGGTATACATCTAATAGTAGCTTTAGTCTCTTTTTTTATAATCTCTTCTGTCTCTTTTGTGCCATCCCAATGGGCTAGAACAAACCCTCCTTTAGATGATAATATTTTTTTAAATTCCTTGAAATCGTCAACTTTGGATATGTTTTGATTTCTAAAAGCTTTTGCTTTATTATATAATTTTTTTTGAATTTCAATTAAAACTTTAGGTATATACTTATTTAATTTTTCAATTGAAATATTTGATTTAGTCAGATCATCTCTTCTAACTAATTCAATCTGTTTTTTTTCTATATCTCTTGGTCCAATAGAAAGTCTTATAGGAACACCTTTAAGTTCATATTCATTAAACTTATATCCAGGTTTTAAATTATCATTATTGTCATATTTTACACTTATGCCCATTATTTCAAGTGAATCTTTTATCTTATTTACAACCTCTGTTATAATATTTAACTCATTTTCGTTCTTATATATTGGTATAATAACAACTTGAATAGGTGCTAGATTTGGTGGAAGCACCAATCCCTTATCATCACTATGAGTCATTATTAATGCTCCCATTAATCTTGTAGAAACTCCCCAAGAAGATGCCCATACATGCTCTAACTTACCTTTTTTGTCAGCAAACTTAACGTCAAAAGCTTTGGCAAAATTTTGTCCTAAAAAATGAGATGTGCCCATTTGAAGAGCTTTCCCATCTTGCATTAAAGCCTCTATACAATGAGTTTCCTCAGCACCAGCAAATCTCTCTGATTCAGATTTTGTTCCTTTAATAACAGGAATCGCTAAAAACTCTTCAGAAAATTTTTCATAAATATCATTTATTATGATAGTTTCTTTAATAGCTTCTTCTTTAGTTGCATGAGCAGTATGTCCTTCTTGCCATAAAAATTCTGAAGTTCTTAAAAACAATCTCGTTCTCATTTCCCAACGAACAACATTCGCCCATTGATTAATTAAAATAGGTAAGTCCCTATAGGATTGTATCCATTTTTTATAAGTACTCCAAATAATAGCTTCACTTGTTGGTCTTACAACAAGTTCCTCTTCTAATTTTGCTTCAGGATCAATTATTAATTTACCTTTATTACGAGGGTCGTTTTTTAATCTATAATGAGTTACAACTGCACACTCCTTAGCAAATCCTTCAGCATTCTTTTCTTCAGACTCAAATAACTTTTTTGGAACAAATAAAGGGAAATACGCATTCTGATGGCCTGTTTCTTTAAACATTTCATCAAGTCTTGCTTTCATTTTTTCCCATATAGCAAAACCATAAGGTTTTATAACCATACACCCTCTAACATCAGAAGCTTCGGCTAAATTAGCTTTGCTTACTAGTTCATTATACCATTTTGAATAATCGGTTGATCTAGAGGTTAATTTTTTAGACATAATTCTTGGCACAAATTTTGCTCATATTAGATTATACAATTATATTGACAAAAATATAATTTTTAAAATTTAAATAACTAAATAATTATAATATATGAAATTAATATTTTCAACAAGTTTTTATAATAATATTCTTAGTTTATTATCGTTATTTATTGTTTTTTCTTGTGGAAACTATAGAATTGCTTCATTTTATGATAATGATCCTATTTATAATAGTTATTCAGATAATTCTTCTAATCCAAATAATTCAGTCTACAAAAAATATTTTAACGATTTATCCAATCAAAATAATCAGTCTAAAAATGGGGATATTGAGTCAAATGATTCAATTATAGATAGATCTATTCAAAGTAAAGGTAAATACTCAGTTAATGGTCCATGGGGATCAAATATTTCAAAAACTGAAATTTATTTATATAATAATCCATGGAGTTATTATGGATCGCCCTATAGGAGTAATTGGTATAATAGTTATTACTCTCCATTTGGGTACAATTATTACAACTCCTATAATTGGTATGGAAGCTATTACTCTCCTTTTGGTTATAGTTATTACTACCCTGGCTATAATCCATTTTTTTATTCCTATTCTCCATATGGTTATAGCTACTATAATCATCCATTTTATGGGTATTACAATCATTATTATCAATATGGCTACTATAACAATTCACCATATGTTTCTTACAATAATTCTCAAAACAGAATTCTTATGTCAGATCGTAGAGGTTCTAAAAGTTATAGTGATTCAAGTCAAAGAAATGGCTCGAAACAAAATGTTGAATCAAAAGAAAACCCTAATTCAAATAATAACTCTTCAATTATAAGTCGTTTAAATTTTGGTAGGGGAATCCCTACATACCCAATTCCTTCTTTAAATTCTGAAAAAAAATCTGCAAAAGAAATAATAGATATTTATTCTGGTGAATCTAGAGGTTCTAATATTCAAAAAAGAAATTCTAGCGCTAATTCTGTTAAAAATTATCCTATTTACTATTCAAGATCAGTAGCCCCATATAATTCAGACGCGTCACCTAATACTAGTTCAAAAAATATAAAACCAACAAAAAATAGTTCCTATGGGAGAAATAACTCCTATAATAGATCTTCTAATTATTCTGGAAATTCAAGGGGAAATAACTATAGTGGAAGTTCAAATTATTCTGGAAATTCAAGGGGGAGTAGTTCTAATGGGGGTTCAAGATCTTCTTCTTCATCTGGAAGAAGAAATTAATAATTAAATATGAATTCAAAAGTTAGTTTTTTAATTTTCTTTTTTCTATTTGGGTTATTATTAAATTCTAATTTAAAAGCTCAAAACATTGAAGACATAAAACGTTTAATTTATGAAAATAATACAGGAACTGCTAGATTCACTTCTATGGGTGGTGCTTTTGGTGCTCTTGGTGCTGACATATCTGCAATAAATAATAACCCTGCTTCTTCAGCAGTTTATAACTTTTCTAATATAGGTTTTAGTTTAGATTATTCAAATACTTCAAACCTGTTTAATTATAATGGAAATAATACGGAAAATCAATTTTCAACTTTTAATATTAATCAATTTGGTTTGACTGCTATTTTCAAAGATGATCAAAACGAAGATTGGTCTCATATTGGTTTTGCTTTTAATTATAA
The DNA here is from genome assembly GCA_902514625.1 of uncultured Bacteroidota bacterium. Classification (GTDB taxonomy): domain Bacteria; phylum Bacteroidota; class Bacteroidia; order Flavobacteriales; family Flavobacteriaceae; genus TMED220. The sequence goes on along the minus strand of CABXRK010000029.1, from coordinate 3,780 downwards.
ATCAAATACTAATTATAGAGATAAAATTTACATAAGCTCAAATAACAACTTTAATAGTATTGAAAATTATTTTCTTTACTATGCTCAAGGGTTAAAAACAAGTAATCTAATTTTACAAAATAATGAAACAACAAAAGATCTATATCAGTATCTTGGTCAAACAAATAATCTAGGTTTTGGTGCTCAACAAGCATTTTTAGGATATCAAGGATATATTTTAAATCCTATAGAAGCTTCAAGTGATAACGCTAGTTATGTCTCAAATGCAAAGTATTCAAATGGAATTGAAAACCAATTTTATAATTTTCATAATGGAATTAACAAAACAGCTACAATCAACTTTAGTGCTAGATATAAAGAAAAAATATATATAGGGTTAAATATAAATTTTCATGAAATAGAGTATGATCAAACTAAAGATTATTATGAAAGTGGCTTTGACTTTTCTTCAAACATTCAAAAAATAAATTTCCAAAACAAACTAGTTGTTATAGGAAAAGGAAATTCAATACAACTAGGATTAATAACTAAACTAAATAATAGTATTAGGTTTGGCATAAGCTATCATAGCCCAACTTGGTATGAATTTTTTGATGAAACTTCAGAATATTTAATTTCCAATCATTTTTTAAATGATATTGAATATAAAGACACAATTGATCCAGATACAATTAATGTATTCCCCAAATATAATATTACCATACCAAGTAAAATCGGAATTAGTACTGCTTTTGTAGGAACGAAAGGTTTAATTTCATTCGAATACATAACTTCAAATATTTCATCTGTTATTTTAAAAGATGATAGCCCAAACTCTTTTATCAAAATAAATAATGAAATAAGACAAACATTTAAAAAGAAAAATACTTTAAAAATAGGAGCTGAATATAGGATACTTCCGTTAAGTTTAAGAATAGGATATTATAATAGTGGAAGTCCTGGTAGATATTTTAATTACAATAAAATTAAGTCTTTAAGCTATGGATTTGGTATAGATCTAGGTAATAGTATGCTTGATATTTCAATTCAAAATTCAAAATTAAAAGATTCAAGAAAACTTTATGATAAAGGCTTAAATGAAAGTTTTGATATAAATCGTAAGCTTTTAAATATAATTGCAAGTTATACCTTTAAACTTTAAATTTCTTACTTTATAATAAATCGATTTAAATTTAAAAATAGCTTGTCTTGCTATAAATTATTATCTTTGTTTCTTTAAAAAATTTGCATGAAAATAGAAAAATTTATAGAAAAGACTATCGATGAATTTGGAGACGATCATCAGCTAGCATCTATTAATACCCCTTTAAGAGATGATGCTTTTGTAGTATCTGATGATGAAAAAATATCTATAATTAAAAAAAATATTACTGAAATATTACATGTCTTAGGAATGGATCTTTCTGATGATAGTATTAAAGGGACACCTACAAGAGTTGCTAAAATGTTTGTCAAAGAAATTTTTAAAGGCCTTGATCCGAAAAATAAACCTAATCCTTCTACTTTTATAAATAAATATAAGTATGGTGAACTTCTAGTTGAAAAGAATATAACTTTATACTCTACTTGTGAGCATCACCTTCTTCCTATAGTAGGTAAAGCGCATGTAGCATATATTTCTAATGGCACTGTTGTTGGCCTATCTAAAATAAATAGAATAGTAAATTACTATGCAAAAAGGCCTCAAGTTCAAGAAAGATTAACCCTTCAAATTGTTAATGAACTTCAAAAGATTTTAAAAACTAAAGATGTTGCTTGTGTGATTGATGCTAAACATCTATGTGTTAATTCAAGAGGAATTAATGATATTAGTAGTAGTACTGTTACTTCAGAATTTCAGGGAAAGTTCAAGAAAAAACTTGCTAGAAAAGAATTTTTAGATTATATAAAATTAGATACTGAATTTTAATGCAAAAGCTTCAACTTTTTAATTCTTTGAGTGGAAAAAAAGAAATTTTTAAACCAATTGTCAAAGATTATGTTGGAATGTATGTTTGTGGACCCACAGTATATAGTAATGTTCATTTAGGAAATTGCAGGACGTGGATTTCTTTTGATTTAATCTATAGATATCTAAAGCATCTTGGATATAAAGTGAGATATGTTAGAAATATAACTGATGTAGGTCATTTAGAGGAAGATTCTGACGATGGTGAAGAAAAAATTGAACCAATGGAAGTAGTCCAAAAATATACTGTTGATTTTTTTCAAACAATATCTCTATTTAATCTTTTACCACCAAGCATAGAGCCTACAGCTACTGGTCATATAATTGATCAAATTGAATTAATTAAACTAATAATAAAAAAAGGGTATGCATATGAAATAAATGGTTCTGTTTATTTTGATGTTTTAAAATTCAATAAATCTTTTAACTACGGTAAATTAAGTAATAGGAAAATTGAAGAGTTAATCTCAAATACAAGAAGTATTGAAGGTCAAAATGATAAAAAAAATCCTCAAGATTTTGCTTTGTGGAAAAAAGCAGAAGCAAAACATATAATGAGATGGCCTTCTCCATGGAGTAACGGATTCCCTGGCTGGCATCTTGAGTGCACTGCAATGAGCACTAAATATTTAGGAAAAAAATTTGATATTCACGGTGGAGGACTGGATTTAAAATTCCCACATCATGAATGTGAAATTGCTCAAGGTGAGGCAATTACAGGAGAAAAACAAGTTAATTATTGGGTTCATTCTAATATGCTAACTCTAAACGGGAAAAAAATGTCAAAATCAACTGGTAATAATATTTTACCTAAAGATATTATTGATGGAAATAACACTTTTTTTTCAAAATCATTTAAACCTGAAGTTATTCGTTTTTATATGCTTCAATCTCACTATAGAAACATAGTTGATATTAGTAATGATGCATTATTAGCTTCTGAAAGAGGATTTAATAAATTAGTTTCTGCTATTAATCTAATTGATAATTTGAAAGTTTCATCAACTTCAAATGGTTTTGATTTAATTAAATGGGAGAAGACCTGTTACGAATCAATGAATGATGATTTTAATAGCCCTCTTCTTTTAGCCCAATTGTTTGAGGCTGTTAAATATATTAACTCCATTAATAATGATAAATTTTCTATTAGCAATAAAGATTTGATTTTTCTTAAAAATAAAATGAATATTTTTTTTTATGAAGTTTTAGGATTGAAAATTCCTAATTCAAATGATAAATCTATCTTAAACAACAAAATTGATGGTACTATTAACTTGCTTATAAAGTATAGGGAAAAAGCAAGATTAAATAACGATTTTGAAACATCAGATTTAATTCGTGATGAATTATTAAAGCTTGGGGTAAAACTTAATGATTCAAAAGATGGGACTAATTATATTATTAATTGATATTATGAAAAAAATTTTCATACTTCCTATATTATTTTTAATTAATATTTATCAAAAAATCATATCTCCTATAACACCAGCTAGTTGTAGATTCACCCCTACTTGTTCAAACTATGCAATTGATTCCCTTAAAAAACATTCTATTCTAAAGGGTATTTATTTGTCAATAAATAGAATTCTGAGGTGTCATCCCTGGTCTAAAGGAGGATTTGACCCTGTTCCTTAATAAAATTAAATAAATTCAAAAAATATGCACTTTTTAGAAATTAAATGGAGTCCAAGTGAAACTTTAATTAAAATTGGAGATTTCGGTATTCACTACTATAGCTTAATGTTTGTAATAGCATTTTCTGTTGGATATTATATTATGAAAAACATATATAAGAAAGAAAAAGTTAGCATTGAATATATAGAGCCTTTACT
>CABXRK010000028.1 GCA_902514625.1 uncultured Bacteroidota bacterium | reverse complement strand
GTTTCTCTAAAATAATAGAAGAACTAAAAAATGTACCTAAAATCAAAATACTCTTTAATAAAATCATTATCAATTATTAGTTAAAAAAAGATAACCACTGTATTGCTTACTCTTAGTTTTTTCATTTGAAACAGTTATTATATAGAAATAAGTTCCTGAAGGAAGTCTCTTATTCTTTTCAATAGTAATTCTTCCTTTTGAGAAACCTTTAAACACGTTTTCTGAGCCGTCATAATTACCATAATCATCAGATTCAAAAATTAATACTCCCCACCTATTGAATATTTTAATAGAATTAGTTGGGAAATTTTCTATTCCTTTAATTCTAAAGAAATCATTCTTTTTATCTCCATTTGGACTTACAAGGTTAAACACTTCAATTGCTTGTCTTACAAATGTTATTTTAGTTATTGTAGGATCATTAACAGTATTTCCATCTGTATCATCACCATCATCACTAACATCTGAAACATCGTCTAAATTTCCAGGACTACTACCTGTTGCAATAGCAATATTTTTAACACTTCCAGTGTCAGAGGTTGTTTCATCTATTGTATAATTAGCTTCATAAGTTGCAACCTCTCCTGGTTTTAAATTACCTTCATCAGAAGTCATGTCAGAAGAAACAAAAATTGGTCCACTGTTTAAAGAAATATTCTTACCAGATCCATCATAAAATAAATCCTCTAAGACAATATTCTCTATCATTACATTTCCTATGTTTTCAACAAAAATTGTGTAATTAAGATCATCACCTGGTCCAGTCTCACCATCTCCGTTATCAAATACAGATACTATTTTCGTGACTTCAATTGATGGAGCTGAGTAAATAAATGTTTCCGTTGGATCATCAACTGTGTTTCCATCAGTATCATCTCCATCATCACTGACATCTGAAACATCATCTGTCTTCCCTGGACTGCTTGCAGTTGCAATTACTGAATTTAATATTTTACCTGAATCTGAACTCGATTGACTAATAATATAGAAAGCTTTATAATTAGCCGTTTCCCCAACATTAAGTGATCCTAAATTTGACCCGAAATCTGAACCTGAAAAGAAAGGTCCATTACTTAAACTTAATACATTACCATTACCATCTTTTAATACATCTAATATTCTTATATCATTAAGAATAATATTTCCTGTGTTTTTAACAAAAATAGAATAAGTAATAATATCTCCTGGACCAAGATTATTATCTCCATTATCAGTGATCGAAGCAGTTTTAGTTACCTCTATTAATGGTTCAGGAGAAATATAAACTATAGTTGGATCATCAACTGTATTTCCGTCTGAATCATCACCATTATCACTAATATCAGAAACTGCAGTCGTAGATCCTGGTCCGAAAGCAGAAGCTATTGCACTATTAATTATTCTTCCAGAGTTTGCAGCGGAGGATTCAATTATATAAAAAGCAATATATGTAGCTGTTTCTTCTGAGACTAATATTCCTTTATTTGAACCTTTATCTGAACCTGAAAAGAAAGGTCCATTACTAAGTTCTAGATTATTCCCATCTCCATCAGTTAAATTATCTACAATATTTAAATCTCTTAAGGTTGAATTTCCTTTATTTTGAACTGTAATAGTATAGGTGATAATGTCTCCCACTCCTATTTCTCCATCTCCATTATCGGATAGTTCAGCAGTTTTAGTTGTTTCGAGTGAAACATTTGATACTGTATATATTATTGTTTGATCATCTTCAGTGTTACCGTCATCATCAATACCATTATCACTAATATCAAAAACATCTCCTGCTTTACCTGGACTATTACCCCTAAACAAAATACTATTAATAATGCTACCACTATCAGCTGCAGCTTGACCAATAACATAATTAGCTGTATAAGTTGCTTTCTCTCCTGATTTTAATATCCCTATCGTTGAGCTTTGAGTAGAAGAAATAAATTTCGGATTGTTAGTTAATAAAAGACCATTTCCACTTCCATCGGTAAATGTGTCTATATAAGACAACCCTGAGACAGTTATATTTCCAATATTTTCAACAGTAATTAAATACTCAATAGTATCTCCAAAATCATTTATTCCATTGGAATTTTCATCTGTGACTGTAGCGGTTTTAGTAACCTCTATCTGTGGAAGTGAAATAATGCTAATTACTGTTGGATCATTTGTTGTATTTCCATCTGAATCATCTCCATCATCACTGGTATCGGAAACATTATTTGTTTGACCTGGAGTACTTGCTACAGCAATTGCAGTGTTGTTTATACTTCCAGTAGTAGAAGCTTGTGGTGTAATAAAAAAGGTAGCAGAATAAGTTGCTGTTTCACCGATAGTTAATGTTCCTTGAGATGAACCTGCGGAAGAAGAAACAAATGTAGGGGTAGTTGATAAAGTTAATACTGATCCAAATCCATCAGTTAAATAATCTGATATTTTAAGTGAAGATAAAACGACATTACCAGTGTTTTTAACTGAAATATTATATAAAATAGTATCATCTCTACCAGTTGTGCCATCTCCGTTATCCGAAATGATAGCAGTTTTAGTAACCTCTAACGATCCTGTCGGAGATATTGTAGATAAAGTAATTTCTGTAGGATCATTAATTAGGTTTCCATCAGTATCATCTCCATCATCACTTAAATCTTTAACATCATTAGTATTTCCAGGGCTACTTGCTGTAGCAGTAACAATATTTGATAAACTCCCTGAAGACATAACTGAATCTAATATTGTATAAGTAGCAGTATAAGTCGCAATCTCATTTATCAATAAAGTTCCTTGAGATGAACTTTGGCTAGAAGAAACAAATGTGGGACCAGAAGAAAGATTTATCGTATTACCATTTCCATCCTTTAATTGATCATCGAGTGTAATACCCGTTAAACTAACATTGCCCTTATTTTGAACTGTTACAGTATAAACTACTAAATCACCGGTATCATTAACATTGTTTGTATTACTATCTATTACATTTACTGTTTTAGTAACCTCTATTTCGGTAGATGGACTAAAAATTGTTATAGTTCGATCATTACTTGTATTTCCATCGCCATCATTTCCATCATCGCTTACATCACTTACGTCATTTGTGTTTCCTGGGCTACTTGCAGTTACAGTTACTCTATTTTTCACACTACCTGTTTCAAAGACTGGTTGAGTAACAGTATATGACGCAGTATAAGTAGCTATTTCACCTTCTAATAAAGATCCTTGTGTTGAAGTTCCTGTAGAAGAATTATAAGTAGGACCACTATTTAAACTAATTGTATTTGTTGCGCCATCAGTAAAAGCATCTACGAGATTAATACTTGATAATGTGACATTTCCAGTATTTTGAATTTTTATTGTATAAACAATAGTATCTCCTACTCCAATAATACCATCACCTTGATCAATCACGTTAAAAGTTTTTGTTGCTTCAATGGTAGGATTTGCAGATGTATATACTACTGTATTATCATCAGAGGTATTCCCATCAGTATCATCCCCATCATCACTTACATCACTTACATCATTTGTATTTCCAGGACTACTCGCTGTAGCAGTAACAAAATTAATAATGCTACCAGAATCAGCAGCAGATTGAGATATTGTATAACTCGCGGTATAAGTTGCCGTCTCATTAGCTAGTAATGTTCCAACTGAAGAACTCTGTGTTGAAGACACAAATCTTGGATTATTATTCAATGACAATGAATTGCCATTACTATCTTTTAAGGTATCAACTAACGTTAATCCAGTCAAAGTATAGCCTCCAGTATTTTTTATAGTTATAGAATAAGTTATTATATCGGATACTCCATTTGTTCCATCACCATTATCTGCAACTGTAGCAGTTTTAACTACTTTAATTGATGGTTGAGATGAAGTAATGACAATAGTTGGATCATTTACGATATTACCATCACTATCATCACCATCATCAGAAGTATCTGAAACATTATTACTATAACCTGGACTACTAGCAGTTGCAATAACACTATTTATTACACTACCTGAATTAGAAGCCTCAAGACTAATAGTATAGGAAGCATTATATGAAGCTGTTTCTCCAACTTTAAGTGTTCCAAGTACTGATCCTTGAGAAGAAGATATAAAATTAGGGCCCCTTGTCAAAGACAAATTATTCCCGTCATTATCAGTTAAAACATCTAAAACTGAAAGCCCTGAAAGAGTTACATTTCCTTTATTTTCAACAGTAATAACATAAGTTATCAAATCTCCTTGATCGATACTATTATTAGAATTCTTATCAGTAGTTGAAGAAGTTTTAGTTGCTTCTATTAAAGGTGATCTTACAATATCAACAATAGTATTATCATTAACTATATTGCCATCTAAATCATTACCATCATCGCTAACATCAGAAACATCATTAGTATTTCCTGGACTACTAAGTGTAGCTAAAACACTATTAATTACTTTACCACTATCAACTGCTTGTTGATTAATAGTGAAAGTTGTTGTATAAGTTTCAATTTCATTAACATTTAAAATTCCTATTGATGAACTTATAGTAGAAGAAATGTATGTTATAGAGTTGGTTAGGCTTAACGCATTTCCATTGCCATCTAATAATGTATCAACAAAAGTTAATCCTGTTAAAGTAAGATTACCTTTATTCTCAACTTTAATAGTATAAGATATTTTATCGCCCAAATCATTGAATCCATTGTTATTAACATCAATAACATTAGCTGTTTTTGTTGTTTCTATTAATGGATTTAATGTCATTGAAACAACTGTAGAGTCATTCGTTGTATTCCCGTCTATATCATTCCCATTATCACTTGTATCAGTAACATTATTAGTTTGACCTGGACTACTTGATATAACATTAGCAATATTTACTAGTCTTCCTGAATCAACATCTGATTGAGTGATTAAATAAAATGCACTATAAGATGCAGTTTCGCCAACTTTAAGGACTCCCTCTCCTGAATTTTGATTTGCTCCTGTAAAACTTGGTCCATTAGTTAAATTTAATACTGAGCCATTGCCGTTAGTTAAAGTGTCACTGACGGTAACACTACTTAAAGTTACATTTCCTTTATTTTCTGCAGTAATATTATAAACAGCGACATCACCTAAACCATTAATTCCATCTCCATTGTCTGTTATGTTTACTGTTTTGGTTAATTCAATAGATGGTATTCTATCAATATTATTAATTGTAGAATCATTAGTTGTATTTCCATCAGTATCATCTCCATCATCACTTACATCAGAAACGTCATTTGTATTTCCAGGACTACTTGCTGTTGCAGAAACAGTATTAGAAATTCCACCTGAATCAACAGCTGATTGTTCAATAATATAAAAAGCTATATATGAGGCTGTTTCTGAAACTTTTAAAGAGCCTTGAATAGATCCTAGACTTGATCCAGTGTGAAATGGTCCATTACTTAAGCTTAGGCTTGCTCCACTTAGATCCTTAAGATTATCGGTAATAGCAAGTCCTGTTAATTCAACATTTCCCTTATTTTGAACAGTTATGATATATTTAACAATATCTCCTTTACCAGTTATTCCATCATCATTATCAGTGATTGTTGATGTTTTTGTAACTTCTATTGAAGGCGATGCTGAAATTGATATTTCTGTTAAATCATTAGTTGTGTTTCCATCTAAATCATCTCCATCATCACTTATATCAGTAACATTATTTAAATTTCCTGGACTACTAGCAGTAACAAGAACAGAATTTGAAACTTTAGGAGTATTGAAAACCGTTTCGTTAATTACATATGTTGCAGAATAAGTTGCTGTTTCTCCTAAAGTTAATGTTCCTAAAGATGAACCAGCACTAGAAGAAACAAAATCAGGGCCAGTAGTCAAATTAATTGAATTATTATTCCCATCTATTAAGGAATCATTAAGAGTTATACTTGTTAGTGAAGTATTTCCTTTGTTTTCAATAATTATATTGTACAAAATTGTATCACCAATATCGACCTTACCATTATTGTTATTATCAGTAACTGTAGCTGTTTTAGTAGCTTCGATTAACGGAACTGGGGTTATTGGGGTTTCAGTAGCATCATTTATTAAATTACCATCTAAATCATTTCCATCATCACTAACATCAGAAACGTCATTTGTATTTCCTGGACTACTTGCTGTAGCAATAGCAGTATTAATTATCTTAGAAGAATTTGCAGCTGAAGAACTAATTATATAAAGTGCTATATATTCGGCTGTTTCATTTGGTTTTAAAATTCCTTCACCAGAATTTTGAGACGCACCTGAGAAAGAAGGCCCTGAATTTAAAACAAGTCCATTTCCATTTGCATCAGCTAAAGTATCAGTTACGGTAAGACTACTAAGGGTAACATTACCTTTATTTTCAACTTTTATAGAATATATAATTGAATCCCCAGCCCCAGTTTTACCATCTCCATTGTCTGCTAAAGTATACGTTTTAGTAACTTCAATTGAAGGGGAGGCTGTAATAGTAGTGACCGTAGGATCATTCGTTGTATTTCCATCTGTATCATCTCCATCATCCGAAGTATCAGAAACATTTCTGCTGTTTCCTGGACTAGAAGCAATTGCAGTTCCAGTATTGGAGATGCTTCCAGAATCAACAGCAGACTGATTAATTATAAAATAAGCTATATATGTAACTGTTTCGGAAGGTTTAATAGTCCCTTCAGGAGACCCTTGATTACCTCCTGAGAAGAATGGACCACTACTTAAAGCTAAAACTCCTCCATTACCATCTGTGAGTAAATCTGTTAAAATTAATCCAGTTAAAGTGACATTGCCATTATTTATAAGTGAAATAGTGTATTTAATTAAATCTCCATTTCCAATAACTCCATCTCCATTATCAGTTATTGTCGCTGTCTTAGTAACTTCAATTGATGGAGATGCAGTAATAGTTGTGACAGTTGGATCATCAATTATATTTCCATCATTATCTATACCATCATCAGAAGTATCCGTGACATTATTTGTATTTCCAGCACTACTAGCTGTTCCTAATATTGAATTATTTATAGATCCACTATCTACTGCATCTTGATTAATTGTATATGATGCTAAATAGGTTGCTGTTTCACTAACTTTTAAAGTCCCCTCGGAAGATCCTAAGCTTGCTAAAATAAAAGCTGGAGAACTAGTTAAAGTTAAAGGATTTCCATTTCCGTCTATTAAAGTATCAGTTAATATTACTTCTGTAAGTTGAACGTTTCCAGTGTTTTCTACGGTTATATTATACCTGATTGTATCATTTTGACCAGTAACCGAATCACCATTATCTATCAAGGTTGATGTCTTTGTGATTTCAATTGATTTTATAGTTGTCATTAAAGTCACTGTAGGATCATTTTGAGTATTGCCATCTGTATCATCTCCATTGTCTGAAACATCTGAAACATCATTTGTGTTTCCAGGACTACTTGCAGTAGCTAAAACTGTATTAGAAACACTTCCTGTATCAACAGCTACCTGTAGTATTGTATAAGTAGCCGTGAAAGTAGCAATCCCTCCAGCAGTTAATGTCCCTTGAGATGAACTTGCTGTTGCAGAATTAAATGTAGGTCCACTTGTAAGGCTTAACGAACCTCCATTACCATCAGCCAAAGTATCGTTAAGAGTAAGACCACTTAAAGTAACATTACCTTTATTCTGTACCGTTATAGTATAAACAATAGTGTCTCCTAAATCATTTACTCCATTACCGTTATTGTCTGTTATTGTTGCTGTTTTAGTAGCCTCTATTATTGGGTTTGGATTAATAACCAGCTCTGTGACATCATTTACAATGTTACCGTCATTATCAATACCATCATCCGATGTATCACTAACATTATTACTCTGTCCTGTGCTGCTTGCCGTTACCGTTACCGTATTATCTACTCCCCCTATATCAACTACCGCTTGGTTAATTAAAAAAGTAGCATTATAATATGCACTCTCCGATGGTTTAATCGTTCCCTCACTAGATCCTTGATTTGCAAAATCAAAGGCAGGACCGCTAGTAAGGCTAAGTGCATTTCCAGAAGCATCAGTAAAGGTGTCTACTAAAACAGGGCCAGTTAAAGCAACATTACCTGTGTTTTTAACTTGGATGAGATATTTAACTGTGTCTCCTACTCCAAGGGTGCCATCTCCATTTTCCAACACTGTCACACTCTTTGTTACTTCCATCGATGGGGACGGAGTTATTTGAACCACCGTGGGATCATTAGTAGTATTACCATCTCCATCATTACCATTATCTGAAGTGTCCGTTACATTATTGCTGCTCCCAGGGCTACTTGCAGTTCCAAGTACAGTGTTATTAATACTCCCGGTGTATTCCGCAGCTTGACTTATAGTATAAGTAGCGGTATAGGTCGCAATCTCTCCAGCAGTTAATGTGCCTTGAGCTGAACTAGCGCTAGAGGAAATAAATGTTGGCCCACTTGTAAGGCTTAACAAAGCACCATTACCGTCGGTTAACGTATCCGTTATTCCTACTCCTGTAAGAACGCTATTGCCTGTATTTTTAACAGTTATTGTGTAGACAATGACATCCCCATTACCGGTTAAACCGTTACCGTTATCTATTAAAATATTAGTTTTTGTAACCTCTATAGAGGAGTCCGTAGTTGTTAAAACAATGGTAGGGTCATTAGTGGTATTCCCATCACTATCATCACCATCATCACTTACATCGGTAACATCATTGGTGTTTCCTGGACTACTACCGGTAGCGGTTACCACGTTTTTAACACTACCCGTGTTTCCTGCAGCTTGACTTATAGTATAAGTAGCAGTATAAGTAGCAATCTCATTTGAGACAAGAGTTCCTGAAGCCGAACTCGAGCTAGCAGAATTAAAAATTGGACCATTAGACAGTGATAATACATTTCCGGATCCATCAGTAAGGACATCAGTAAGAAATATTCCTGTTAATGTAACATTACCAGTATTCTTGACAGTAATAGTATATACTATTTTATCCCCTTGATCATTTTTGCTATTATTATTAACATCAACTACCGTTGCAGTTTTAGTTGTTTCTAGAGAAATATCGGAAGTGGTAGTAACTATAGTAATATCATTAGTGGTGTTTCCGTCAGTATCATCTCCATCGTCAGAAGTATCACTGACATTATTACTTTGCCCTGGGCTACTTCCAGTAAACACAACACTGTTTTTAACACTTCCAGTATTAGCCACTAACTGTGTTATAGTATAAGAGGCTGTATAGGTGGCAATCTCATTAAAGGTAAGTGTTCCTTGAGTAGAACTTGCAGTAGAGGAAACAAAAGTTGGACTATTTGTAAAGGCTATAGCTGCACCATTTCCATCAGTTAATGTATCCACAAAAGTAAGCCCATTTAAAACTACATTTCCTTTGTTTTGTGCCGTTATAGTATAGGTTATTACATCTCCTAATCCAGTAACCCCATCACCATTATCAGTAACAGCGGCAACTTTTGTAACCTCCAATAAAGGAGCTGGTGTTATAATTACAATAGTAGGATCGTTAGTAGTATTCCCGTCGGTATCATCACCGTCGTCACTAACATCGCTAATATCGTTGCTGTTTCCTGGACTACTAGCAGTTGCCGAAGCCGTATTGGAAATACTTCCACTATTTAAAACAGAAGATTCTATAATATAATACGCTCTATATGTTGCCGTCTCCCCAGCCAATAAAACTCCCAAACCAGACCCTTGATTAGAACCTGAAAAGTAAGGTCCATTGCTCATGGTAAGAACATTTCCGTTTCCATCGGTAATCACATCGCTAACAGATAGACTTGTAAGGGTTACATTACCAGTATTTTTAATTGAAATAGTGTAATTTATAACATCTCCTGCTCCCACAATCCCATCACCTTCATCGGTAACTGTAGCTGTTTTAGTGACCTCAATAGAAGGGAGTGGGTCTATAGCTATCTCTGTAGCGTCATCAGTGGTATTACCATCTCCATCATTACCATCATCTGAAGTATCGGTAACGTCATTTGAATTACCTGGACTACTTCCAGTAGCAACAACACTATTTATTATTTTTGGAGTATTAGCCACTGCACCAGTAATGGTATAAGAAGCCGTATAAGTGGCAGTTTCATTTACAATCAGAGTTCCCGGTGAGGAACTAGAACTAGCAGATACAAAGTTAGGGCCTCCATTTAAACTAAGGGCTCCTCCATTTCCATTTGTTAGTGTATCTGTTAATGTCACTCCAGATAAATTAACACCTCCAGTGTTTTTAACTGTAATGGTATAAACAATAGTATCTCCCGCTCCTGTAGTTCCATTACCATTGTCAGTAACTGTTGCTGTTTTAGTTGCCTCAATTGAAGCAGAAGCTGTAATTGAAGTAACTGTAGGATCATTAGCAGTATTACCATCTCCATCAATACCATTATCACTTACATCAGTTACATCATTGGTATTTCCAGGGCTACTAGCAGTAGCTAAAACTGTATTGGAAACACTTCCCGTATCTACTGCTGCCTGTGCAATTGTATAAGTAGCGGTATAGGTCGCAATCCCACCAGCAGTTAATGTGCTTTGTGATGAACTGGCTGTAGCAGAATTAAAGGTAGGACCACTTGTAAGGCTTAACGAAGCACCATTACCGTCGACAAATGTATCTGTTAAGGTAAGTCCAGTTAAAGTAACATTTCCTTTATTCTCAGTTGTTATGGTATAGACAATTGTATCTCCAAGATCCGTTTCTCCATTGCCATTATTATCAGTTACCGTTGCTATTTTAGTTGCCTCCATTATAAGAA
>CABXRK010000027.1 GCA_902514625.1 uncultured Bacteroidota bacterium | reverse complement strand
CTTTTAGGAAAATTTTTAATTACTAAAGATTCCATACCTCCAACAATAAAACCGTTAAATTTTTTTACTGGTAAATGGATGAGTAAAAATACATTTATAAAGTTTACCATTGAAGATGACTTCTCAGGAATAAAAAAATATGAAGGGAGAATAAATAATAAATGGATATTACTTGAATATGAACCAAAAAACAAAACATTAATTTATAACTTTAATGATATCAAATTCAATGAAACACGCCTTAATATTGAATTAAATGTAATTGACAATGCTAATAATATCTCAACTTACAAATCTTATATTTTTAGAAAGCTTTAAATCTTTTCAAAAGATCTTAGGGTTTCCATTAAATAATCTATTTCCTTAAATGTATTATAACTTGAAAATGAAAAACGCAAAGAAGGCCAATTTGATTTAGATTCTATATTTTTAATAACGTGAGAGCCTAATGCTGCACCAGATTGACAAGCACTTCCCTTAGAACAAGCAATTCCTTTTAAGTCAAGTTGAAAATTCAATAAATCAATTTTACTTGAGGAAATTGGTAAAGCAACATTAATAATTAAATATGAGTTTTTAATTGAGTTATCTGAATTCCCGTTAAAAAAAGTATTTGGAAAAATACTTTTTAATTTAGAAACAAAATAACTTTTAAGTTCCTTTATATAAATGAACTCTTTTTCTAAATTATTATATGAAATACTTAGGGCTTTACTCATGCCCACAATATTATGTACAGCTTCTGTTCCAGCTCTTAATCCCCTTTCCTGCTGTCCTCCTAAAATAAAAGCTTCTGATAAAACATTTTTTCTTATATAACTAAACCCAACTCCTTTAGGTCCATGAAATTTATGAGCTGATGCTGATAAAAAATCAATTTTTATTTGTTTTAAATCAATTTTAAAATGACCAATTGCTTGAACAGCATCGGTATGGAATAAAACGGAATTCTCTTGACAAATTTGAGACACCTCAGCAAGGTCTAAAATATTTCCAATTTCATTATTTACATACATCAAAGAAATAATTTTTTTTGAATCATCAATTTTTGCAAGTGATCTAAGATGTTCTAAGTCTATATTTCCATCATCATCTATATTAACATATTCAACCCTTATTTTTTTTGTTTTAAGGAAATCCACTACATTAAGAATAGCATAATGTTCAATTTTAGAAGTTATAATAGTTTTAACATCCAAAAAATCTATTGCAGATCTTAAAATACTATTATTTGATTCTGTTCCACATGAAGTAAAAACTATTTCTTGTGGATTTACATTAAGGTGCTTTGCAATTTCTTTTCTTGAAGATTCTATTAAAGCCCTAGAAGTTCTTCCAAAAGAATGAGAAGAAGATGGATTTCCATATGAACTATTCATGGCCTCCATCATTACTTCAATAACCTCTTCCCTTAATTTTGTTGTTGCAGCATTATCAAAATAAACTTTCATTTATAAAATTTTTGGAGGGTAAATATAAGAAGATTACATTTACTCTAAAAAATTCATTTTAATGAAAAATAAATTTTTTATACTTATTTTGTTATTACTTATATCTTGCCAAGATTCCACGCTAATAGTTGATAATATTAATTTTTCTTCCTCTTCTCTACAGTTCTGTTCCTCAAACTCCGAAAACTTAATATTTTTTAAAATAAAAGAATCAGAATCACTTATTTTAATATTATCAGATCCACTTCCTAATCAAGATGGTATTTCAACAAGATACTTTGACAGTTCTACTTATTTAGTTTACAGAAAGTACGACGGAAATATAAATAAAAACTATTTCTGTTCACAACTCACACCAGCTAATCCAAAATTAATTACTGAATTAACAGCAGAAAATGGTGAAATAGTAATCAATACTTCCATTTCATTAAATAGTGAAGGAGAAATTAATTATATATCTTATAACATTTTAATTTCAAACCTAATTTTAAAAAATGAAAATGGAGAAATATTAATCCAAGATAATTTAGATTTTGGTAACTATGGTTTCTCTATTTAAAATAGTTATTATTATATTCAATTATAGTTTTAATAATTATTTCGCAACAATAATTAAGCTCATTTTCACTTATTGTCAAAGGTGGAGCAAATCTTATTATATTTCCATGAGTAGGCTTAGCTAACAAACCATTTTTTAAAAGATTAATGCATATATTCCAAGCAACAGAAATATCTTTACTATTATCAACAACAATGGCATTTAAAAGCCCTTTCCCTCTTATTTTTTTAACAAGTGAAAATTCAGAAAGAGAATCTTCCATTTTTTCTCTAAATATATTTCCAAGATCATATGCCTTTTTAGATAGCTTTTCTTCAACCAAAACTTTTAATGCTGCAAGAGAAACTTGACAAGCTAAAGGGTTGCCTCCATAAGTTGATCCATGCTCTCCTGGCTTAATACATAACATAATATGATTGTCACATAAAACAGCTGAAGAGGGGAAAACTCCTCCAGAAAGTGCTTTCCCTAAAATTAATATATCTGGGCGTGCATTTTCATAATCTGTAGCTAACATTTTTCCAGTTCTACCAAGACCTGTTTGAACTTCATCTGCAATAAATAAAACGTTATATTTATCACATAAAGTCCTAATACCTTCTAGGTATCCCTCATCAGGAACAATAACTCCAGCCTCACCTTGAATAGGCTCAACCATAAAAGCTCCTACATTAAATTCCTTAAATTTCAATTCTAATTGTTCTAGATTATTATATGGGATAAGATCGTAACCAGGCATATAAGGCCCATAATCTTTATACGCCAAGGGATCATCAGAACTTGAAATCGCAGCTAATGTCCTTCCCCAAAAATTACCTTTAGCAAAAATTATTTTACATTTATTTTCTGGAATTCCTTTTACCAAATAACTCCATTTTCTAGCTAACTTTATTGCTGTCTCTCCCCCTTCAACCCCAGTATTCATAGGTAATACTTTGTCATATTTAAATAATTTAGTTATATATTCCTCATAAATGCCAAGTGAGTTATTGTAAAAAGCTCTTGAAGTTAGAGTCAATAGAGATGCTTGATCCTTTAATGCTTTAATAATTTTTGGATGACAATGACCTTGGTTTACTGCTGAATAAGCAGACAAAAAGTCAAAATATTCATTTCCGTCAATATCCCAAAGTTTAACTCCTTTACCTTTTTTAATAACAACAGGTAAAGGTTTATAATTATGAGCGCCAAATTTCAACTCAAGGTCAAAAAAATACTTGTTATTCTTTAATTCCTGATCTTTCATTAATTATTTATTTTTTTTAAAATTACAATTTAAAACCTCCAACTAGATGATATTTTATAAAATATAGTTTAGAAAAAAATTAAATCTATCATTTATTATATTTTTGTTTTTTAAATGACAAAAACAAATAAAAATAAAATTTTTAAGAGTTTACCAATTATTGATGTTGGAAATAAATCAAAATCTATAGCTAAATCTGATACTGGTGAAATTGTTTTTTTAGATTCGGGTGTCCCTGGAGATATTGTTGACGTAGAAACTTATAAAAAGAAAAAAGGTTTTTTTATAGGGAATATCACAAAATTTCACAAATATTCAAAAAAAAGAACTCAAGTTAAATGTGATCATTTTGGGGTTTGTGGTGGTTGTAAATGGCAAGATATTGATTATAAATATCAACTAGAATTTAAATCTAATTTAATAAAAAAGAATCTTTCTAAAATTGCGGGAATTGAAATTGATTATGAAATTCCAATAATTAAATCAATAGACCAATATTATTATAGAAATAAACTGGAATTTTCTTTCTCTAATCAAAAATGGTTGACAAAAAAAGAAATAAAAAGTGGGGTAGAAATTAACCGAAATGGTTTAGGTTTTCACAAAGCCGAAATGTGGAACAAAATAGTTGATATTAATAAATGTCATCTTCAAAAAGAACCTTCAAATAAAATTAGAAATCATATAAAAAATTATTGTATTAAAAATAATCTAGACTTTTTTGATCATAGAAAAAAAACAGGTCTAGTTAGAGGTCTAATTATTAGATCAACTTTAAAAAATGATTTCATGCTTATTATCCAATTTTGTAGAAATGAAAAAAAAACAATAAATAAGTTCCTGACTAATATTAAAAATAATTTTCCTGAAATTAAATCATTGTTTTATGTAATAAATCCAAAACAAAATGATACTTTTTTTGACCTTAAAGTCATACATTTTTATGGTAAAACATTTATAAGTGAAAAAATGGAGGATTTATCATTTAAAATAAGTGCTAAGACTTTTTATCAAACTAATTCAAAACAAGCCTATACGCTTTACAAAATTGTTCGTGATTACATTAATCCAAATAAAATAGTATATGATCTTTATTCAGGAACAGGAACAATTGCCCTATTTATTTCTAAAATATCACATAAAGTTATTGGAATAGATATTTCCATCGAATCAATAAATATAGCTAAAGAAAATGCAAAATTAAATACTCTACAAAACGTAATATTTGAATCTGGAGATATTAAAGAACTTCTTAATGAAGAATTAATGAAAATCCATGGAAAACCTTCTATAATTATAACTGATCCACCTAGAGAAGGAATGCATTTAAAAGTAATTCAAGAAATTATAAAAATTAAACCAAATAAAATAATTTATATAAGTTGTAATAGTGCAACTCAAGCTCGTGATATTGGACTAATCAAAGATTATTATAAAATATCTAAAATTAAAGCTATAGATATGTTTCCTCAAACCAATCATGTAGAAAATGTTGTACTTTTAGAAAAGAAATAATCATATGAAAAATATTTTATTAATTTTTTTTTATTTAAACCTTTCCCTTTTTTCTATCCAATGTGAAAGAGATGATATATGCTTAGTTGAAACTCAAGGGACACCAATGATGATTATTGAATTTTTTGATAAAGAAAATCCCTCAGAATTAAAGCCTGTTGATGAAATTTCTATTATTGGAGTTGAAAAAGATCTTTTATTTACTGTTCTAAATTCAAGTAAATTATCTCTACCATTAAAAACCCAAAATAATAACACTCAATACATTTTTTATAAAAACAAAAATGATAGTATTTATTCTGATATAATTCAATTTAACTATCAAACTAATGATATATATATTAACCGTTCTTGTGGATTTAAAACTGAGTATATTTTAAGCAATCCTCCAGCAATTTTTATTTCAGAAAACTTAAATTGGATAGACCACTTTGAAGTATTAACTAACATTGTTTCAGATGAAAATCAAACACATTTGGCTATTTATCATTAGTTTTTTTATGTTTTTCACTGTTTTCTGTCAAGAATTAAAGGATAACTCAATTAAAAAATCAAATGATTCTATAACAAATAAAAACAATCCCATTAGACTTAGAGCAGGGATAGATTTATTTAAGCCTATAATAAGTCAATTTAATTCTGATTACCAAGGTATTGAATTAGTAGGTGATCTCAACTTCTATAAGAATATTTTTATTGCAGCAGAATTAGGTTCTGAGAAAAAAACCATTCAATCTGAACAAATAAATTTTACAACAAATGGAAGTTATTTAAAACTAGGTGTAGATTATAATCTTTACAAAAATTTAAAAGGTATGAATAATTCAATTTATTTAGGCCTTAGATATGGAAGGAGTGTCCATTCACATAAAGTCAATAACTATTTAGTTTATATAACTCATCACTATTGGGATACTAATCTAACTCAAAATGGATATGCAACAGGTGAAAGGTCGACTTTAAGTAGTGGATGGTTAGAATTTGTATTTGGTATGAAAACTGAATTAATATTAAATTTCTATTTAGGGATTAGTGTTAGACTAAGCAGAATTTTAAGTCAAAATCAACCAGAAAATTTTGGAAACCTATACGTTCCAGGATTTAACAAAGTTACTGATGGAAATAATTTTGGTGCAGCTTTCAATTATACTCTAACTTATTCGTTCCCCTTTAGGTTTAAAAAAAAATCCATTAACCCTTGATTTTTTTATTTTTTTTGCTCCCGCCATAAATCAAATAATTTAATAAACGTGAATCTAATTTCCCATTAATCACTCTAATTTTATTTGAAGCTTTTAAACCGATTTTTTTTTATTGCTTCAAAGTTTGATGAAATAATCCAAAAATTTGTGTTTATATAGAAATTTTTTAATGTATCACCAATTTTAGAATAAAATTTATTAATATCCCCTTCAAGCCTATGTCCATATGGAGGATTGGTTAAAATGAATAACTCATCATCTCCTTCCTTTTTAGTATATAAAAAATCATCTTTCTTTATTTTAATATAATCATTAAGTTTAGCATTAATAACATTTTGTTTAGCTTTAACAACTGCAGAAGTAGATTTATCAGAACCAATAATTTTAATTTTTATTGATTTAATTTTATTTATCAATGACTCTTCAATAACCTTAAAAAGGGATTCATCCCAATCATTCCATTTTTCAAAAGCAAATTCTTTTCTGTAAATATTAGCAGGGATATTTCTAGCTATCATTGCTGCTTCAATCACAATGGTTCCACTACCACATAATGGATCTAAAAAGTCAGATTGACCATTCCACTCTGAATGTAATAAAAGTCCAGCAGCAAGTACTTCATTAATTGGAGCAACATTTGTAGATGTCCTATAACCTCTATGATGTAATGATTTTCCAGAACTATCCATTGAAATAGTAACCTTATTATTATCAATATGAATATTTATTTTTATATCAGGATATTTCAGATCTACACTTGGACGAGATCCAGTATCTTCTCTGATTCTATCAACAATAGCATCTTTAGTTTTTTGAGAAACAAATAAAGAGTGATTGAAAAATTTTCCATGAACGACACTTTCAATAGAAAAAGTTTTATCAATTCCAATAATTTTTCTCCAATCAAATCCCTTAACATGATCATATAATTCTATGTTATTTGAGGCCTTAAATTTCATAATTGGCTTTAAAATTTTAACTGCAGTTCTTAAACAGAGATTGGCTTTATAAATAAAACCTTTATCTCCATAAAAACTAACCATTCTATTTCCTGTTGTTATATTTTGTGCTCCAAGATTTTTAAGTTCATTAGCTAAAATATCTTCAAAGCCAAAAAAAGTTTTTGCTATTAATTCAAAATTATCCTTCATAATAAATTTCAGAAAATCAAAAATAGATTAATTTAGTAGCCTATTAAAACTATTAATAATTAATTTAATTTTAAAAAGTGACTAAAATAATTTTTTTGCCTTTTTTTGCGGTTGTACTTGGTTCATCAATAGCTTTAATTCTAAGATTTAAAACTCTATTTGGACTTAAATTTTTACTTTCTTTCAGTGGGGCTTTTTTACTTTCTATTTTGTTTTTAGATTTTTTTCCTGAAATATTTAAAACAGGAAAAAGTAATACTGGAATTTTTATAATGATTGGCGTTATAATTCAAATAATTTTAGAATTATTTTCAAAAGGAGCTGAACATGGTCATACTCAAAATAAAGCCTACAAAAGTATTCCATGGATATTAATCTTAAGTTTATCAATACATTCAATACTTGAAGGAATCCCCTTAAATCATTTAGAAAATTTAATATGGGGAATCTTTATTCATAAAATTCCTATAGCTATTATTATAACCATTCTTTTGTGGGAAACAAAATCTCCTATTTTTATTAAAATACTAGCACTTATATTTTTTTCCATAATGACTCCTCTTGGTGTAATCATAGAACCCTATATTAACAAAGAGCTTATTAATATAATAGACCCTATAGTAATAGGAATTCTTCTCCATATATCTACAACAATTTTATTTGAAAGTGGAAAAGGCCATGCTTTTAACTTTGGCAAATTAATATCTATTTTATTGGGTATTATAATTGCTTATTACCTTTAAAAAATCATATTGTACTTTCTATCAAAAAAAAATGTGATATTGCCCCGAAAACTACAAATAAATGCCAAATAGCATGATTATACTTTAAATTATCAAGTTTATAAAATAAAACTCCTGTTGTATAAAACAAGCCTCCTATGATTAGTAAAAATAATTGATTAAAACTAAACAATTTAAATATTATTTCTATATCAATAACAATTAGCCACCCCATAATTAAATATAGAACCAATGATAATGTTTGATATCTTTCTATAAATAGAATCTTAAGAATAATACCTAATAAAGCTAAGCTCCAAATTACTATTAATATATAAACCCCTAAATGTTCTGAAATAGCAATAAAACAAACCGGAGTATATGATCCAGCAATCAATAGATAGATGCTAATATGATCTAATTTCTTCCATCTTTTTTTTTTTAGACCTATTGAAAAATGATAAATCGAAGATGCAATAAACATAAAAGTCAAGGAAAAGGAATAAATGGCATAAAAGATAAATTTATACAATTCATCTATACTATTTAAAAGAATAACATTACCTAGTAAACTAATGAAAATAAAAGGAAAATGAGTGAAAACATTTAACTTCTCTTCATCTGACAAAAAACTCAACTTATAATCTGAATTCATTTTAGTTATTTTTTTCTCCATATATTAAAAAGATCATCTAAATTATAATTTAATGCGGATTTCTGTTCTTCTAAATATTGCTCAGCAAATGCTCTCTGAAGTATGTCCTCAATAAAATAATCTTCTTTCTTTTTTTCAGGATCAAAAATTTCTTTTAAGGATAATTTAAAAAATGAAGCAGTAGTTTGGTATAATAAAGCTTTAAACCCAGTCCTTAATTCTTTGATTAAATCATATGCAGTGTTTCCAGTTTGTCTATTTACAAGCTTAATTAATATCTTACCTTCAGATCTGGTGAATTTCTTTAATTCATTTTCGAATTCCTTATAAATAAATTTCTCGAGCATTTTTATATATTTCTTGCGTTTTCTTTTACCTGTTATTTTAATTAATCTATCATTAAGAATAATTAATCTATCAGCAGCTAATTTAGCATAAGGATAAACTTTAAATGTTTTTCTTCTTAAAATGATATAATTTTTTAAATCATTGTATGACTCAAATTCTAATGGTTGAAAAATAACAACTTCTTTAAGAGGAATTCCATAAGTTGGAATAGAATCTCCTTCTAACATTAAAAAGGTATTTTCATCATTATCTATTGTTTGAGCTAAAAGAAAGAATTGATTAATACTTAAAAGAATATATAAAAATTTATACTTCATTATATTCAAAATTACAAAATTAAAAGGATGAAAATACTATACTGGTTTTCCTTAATATTATTACTTTTATATTCAAATTATAAAACTATGTCAATTCTAAACGAAAAATCAATAAAATTTTTAGCAAATTACCTGAATAATGCATCTCCAACTGGATACGAAGCTTCAGGGCAAAAGATTTGGATGAATTATATCAAACCATATGTTGATGATTTCATTACTGATATTTATGGCTCAGCAGTTGGTGTAATTAATCCTAAAGCTAAATTTAAAATTGTTATAGAAGGACATTCAGATGAAATTTCTTGGTATGTAAACTATATAACTGATGATGGATTAATTTATGTTATTAGAAATGGAGGAAGTGACCATATAATTGCGCCTTCTAAAGTAGTTAATATTCATACAAAAAATGGAATTGTTAATGGTGTTTTTGGGTGGCCAGCAATTCATACAAGAAAAAATGAAAAAGAGGAGACTCCTAAATTAAATAATATTTTTATTGACGTTGGTGTAAAAAATAAAAAAGAAGTTGAAAAATTAGGAATTCACGTTGGTTGCGTGATAACTTATCCAGATGAATTTAAAATATTAAATAAAAATAAATTTGTTTGCAGGGCTATAGATAATAGAATTGGTGGTTTTATTATAGCTGAAGTTGGAAGACTTCTTCACAAAAATAAAGATAAACTCCCTTTTGGGTTGTATATTACAAATTCTGTTCAAGAGGAAGTTGGTCTTCGAGGAGCTGAAATGATCACTCAAACCATAAAGCCTGATATCGCAATTATTACTGATGTTTGTCATGACACAACAACTCCAATGATAAATAAAAAAGAAGAAGGATTAACTAAAATAGGTGATGGTCCAGTCATATCTTATGCTCCAGCAGTACAAAATATCCTTAGAGATCGAATTATTGATATTGCTATTAAGAAAAAAATTCCCTTTCAGAGACTTGCTTCATCTAGATTTACTGGAACTGACACCGATGCATTTGCATATAGTAATGGTGGTGTTCCTTCAGCACTAATTTCTTTGCCACTAAGATATATGCATACAACTGTAGAAATGGTACAAAAAGAGGATGTTGAAAATGTAATTAAATTAATATATAATACATTATTAGGTCTTTCCCCTAATGATAACTTTAGTTATTATAATTAACTTTTTCTTTAATTAATTTTTTATTAATACTTCTAATAATTCCTGGGCCTTCATAAACGAAACCAGTATATAGCTGAATTAAAGTTGCACCTGAATTTATCTTTTCAATTGCGTCTTCAGGAGAATGGATGCCTCCTACTCCAATAATTGGGATTTTATTTTTACTATTTTTAGAAATAAATTTAATAACATAATTACTTCTTGAACTTAATGGTTTTCCACTTAAACCACCTTTTTGATTTATTAGATCTTGATTACTTCTAAGATTTGAACGATTTATTGAGGTATTAGTTGCTACAATACCATCTAATCCAACAGTTTCAACAATATTAATAATTTCAAGTAATTCCATGTCTGTTAGATCAGGAGAAATTTTCAATAAAATAGGCCTAGGATTAATATTTTTTTTGTTTAAATCAGACAATCGACTTAAAAGTTTTTTCAAATGTATTTTTTTTTGAAGTTCTCTTAAATTAGGAGTATTTGGCGAACTAACATTTACGACAAAGTAATCTACATAGGGAAACAGCTCAAGAAAACACTCCTTATAATCTCTATATGCATTTTGAATTAAAGTATTTTTGTTTTTTCCAATATTACCTCCAATTAAAATATTTTTTTTTCTTTTTAACCTTTCAACAATTGATTTGACCCCTTCATTATTAAATCCCATTCTATTAATAATGCCAAAATCCTTTGTCAACCTAAATAATCTTTTTTTTTGGTTTCCAGATTGAGCTTTAGGAGTTATAGTCCCTATTTCAATAAAACCAAATCCAAAATAACTTAATTCATTAAATAATTTAGCATCTTTATCAAATCCAGCAGCTAAACCAACTGGATTCTTAAAAGTTAAACCCCAAAGCTTTCTCTCAAGTAATGGGTTCTCGATGCAATAACTTTTTTTGATTATAAACTTTAAGCCTGGTATTTTAAAAATAAATTTAAAAAATAATGTAGAAAAAACATGAACCATTTCAGGGTCAAATAAAAAAAGAATTGGTCTAAATATTTTTCTGTACATAATATAAGATTAACAAAAAAAGACCAACCTTATTAGAATTGGTCTTAAAAATGTTTATTGGTATTTTCAATTTATTTCTTTTGAGAAGTGTTTAATTTACCACTTAAATCAAGAGATATGGCTGTCCTTTCCATTTTGATTTTACCGGCAGATGTTTCTATAATACATGTGTCATCTTTATCATTCACTTCAAAAACTTTTCCATGAATACCACTCTTGGCAATTATACGATCACCTTTTTTTAATGACAACATAAATCTCTTCTCTTTCTTATTTCTTCTTTGTTGAGGTAATATGATGAAGAAAAAAAATATCACTAACATCAATAATAAAAAGGGTAACTGTCCGGAAAATCCTTCCATTAACTTCTAATTAGAGTTTTGTTGCAAACGAGCAGCCTGTTGAGCATCTCTAGCCTTTTGTTTAACTGGGTCAGGAGTAACCATAGCTTTTATTCTAATAGTTTCTCTGCCACTATCAGTATTAGCAGAAATAGTCACAGTCTTTTGTTGCATATTCGGTTGTCCATTAGAATCATAACTAATTCTAAGTTCTCCAGATTCTCCAGGAGGAATAGGAATATTTTTAGGATATTCAGGAACAGTG
>CABXRK010000026.1 GCA_902514625.1 uncultured Bacteroidota bacterium | reverse complement strand
CATCTAGATCTTCCTGCTTTTCCAAATACTAATAATTGATTATCAGAATTAGAAACCGCTCCAATTGTAGCTATACATTTAGATAAAATTAATCTAGTCTCACCCGAAGGAAGCTTAATAGTAGAATATTTTCCATCACGCGCCATTAATTGAGCAAAAGTTCCAGCACTTCTTGCTATACTAGCTCCTTTTGAAGGATTCAATTCAATACATGAAACAATTGTTCCCAAAGGAATTAAATCAAGTGGCAAAGCATTACCTAATTCGGGAGATGCAGATTCACCAGAAATTATTTTTTGACCGACTTTAAGTCCATTTTGAGCAATAATGTATCTTTTTTCACCATCTATATACTCAATTAATGCAATAAAAGCTGATCTATTTGGATCATACTCAATAGTTTTAACTTCTCCTTCAATATTAAATTTATCTCTTTTAAAATCTATTATTCTATATCTTTTTTTATGACCTCCTCCTCTTTGTCTCATGGTCATTTTTCCAGAATTATTTCTTCCACCAGTATTTTTTTTAGGTGATAATAAACTTTTTTCAGGTCTATCAGTAGTAATCTGATCAAATCCATTGACTACTGTAAATCTTTGAGCAGGTGTTATAGGTTTTAATTTTCTTACTGACATACTAAATATTATATTTTATTATAAAAATCAATTGAATCTCCCTCAGCAATTTTAACTATCGCCTTTTTTATAGAACTAGATTTTCCCTTTTGAAGTCCTTTTTTAGTAAACTTTGTCTTTCTTTCAGGGCCATAATTTATAGTTCTAACCTTCTCTACTGTAACTCCATAAAGTAACTCTACTGCCTTTTTTATTTCAACTTTATTAGATTTTCTATTGACCATAAAAGTATAACGACTATTCATCTCACTATCATTCGTAGCCTTTTCAGTAATAATTGGTTTTATAAGAATATCCATAACTAAACTCAATTCAATTTTTCTTCAATTCCTGTCACTGCTCTTTCAGATATTACTAAACTTGACGAATTCATTATCTTGTAAGTATTTAATTCTGAGCACGTTACAATGTCAGAGTTGTTGAAATTACGCGACGACAAATATACATTATTATTTGGCTCAGCCAATACTAGTAAAGATTTTTTATCTTCTATCCCCAAAGATTTTAATATCTTAATATAATTAGAGGTTTTAGGTGAATCAAAAGTAAAATCTTCAATAATTATAATACAATTATCCTTTGCTTTAATGCTCAATGCAGATTTACGTGCTAAACGCTTAACTTTTTTATTCAATTTTTGGCTATAATCCCTAACTCTAGGGCCAAAAACTCGACCACCTCCCCTAAATAAGGGATTTTTTATACTTCCGGCTCTTGCTGTACCTGTTCCTTTTTGTTTTTTAATCTTTCTTGTGCTTCCAGTTATTTCCCCACGTTCTTTAACTTTGTGGGTACCTTGTCTTTTATTAGCTAAATGTTGCTTAACATCTAAATATAGAGCATGATCATTTGGTTCAATCTGAAAAATAGATTTTGAAAGCTTAACTTTTCTGCCAGTTTTTTTACCTTTAATATCTAATACAGCTATTTCCATTATTTACGAATAATTATATAAGAATTTTTATGTCCAGGAACACACCCTTTAACTAATAAAATATTTCTTTCAAGAAATACCTTTATAACTTTTAAGTTTATAACTTTAACCTTTTCAGAACCCATTTGTCCAGCCATCCTCATTCCTTTAAAAACTCTTGCGGGATAAGAGGCTGCACCAATCGAACCAGGAGCTCTTAAACGATTGTGTTGACCATGAGTACTCTGACCAACTCCAGAAAAACCATGACGTTTAACTACTCCCTGGAACCCTTTACCTTTAGAAATTCCAGATACATCAACAAATTCTCCTTCATTAAAAAAATCAACACTTATAATATCTCCTAGTTTATAATTCTTTTCAAAATCTTTAAATTCAACTAATTTCTTTTTAGGAGAGGAACCCGCATTTTTGAATCTTCCTATAGCTGACTTTAAAGTTCTTTTTTCAGACTTGTCATCAAATCCAAGTTGAAGAGCGCTATAACCATCAGTCTCTTTAGTTTTTACCTGTGTAACAACACATGGCCCTACCTCAAGTACTGTACAAGGAACATTCTTTCCTTGATCATCAAAGATGCTAGTCATTCCAATTTTTTTTCCTATTAAACCTGACATTTTCTTTAAACTTTAATTTCAACTTCTACACCACTAGGTAATTCTAACTTCATCAAAGCATCAATAGTTTTGGATGATGAACTATAAATATCTAATAACCTCTTATAAGAACATAATTTAAATTGTTCCCTAGATTTTTTATTTACATGTGGCGAACGTAAAACCGTGAAAATTTTCTTATGAGTAGGTAAAGGAATAGGACCAGTGACAACAGCTCCTGTAGTTTTAACTGTTTTAACAATTTTATCAGCAGATTTGTCAACTAAGTTGTAATCGTATGATTTTAATTTTATTCTAATTTTTTGACTCATATTTTTTTTTTAAGACTCTTTACCTTTAACTTCTGAAACAACCTCTTGAGAAATATTTGATGGTGTTTCAGAGTAATGAGAAAATTCCATTGTTGATGTAGCTCTTCCAGATGATAATGTACGTAATGAGGTTACATATCCAAACATTTCAGAAAGTGGAACTTCAGCTTTTACAACTTTAGATCCAGCTCTATCATCCATAGCATTAACTTGACCCCTTCGTCTATTCAAATCTCCAACAATATCTCCCATATTTTCTTCGGGAGTTAAAACCTCCAATTTCATGATTGGCTCCATAATAACAGCTTTAGCAGATTTAGCAGACTCTTTAAATCCAAGTTTAGCAGCTAATTCAAATGACAATGAATCTGAATCTACCGGATGAAACGAGCCGTCCTTTAATGTTATTTTCATTGAATCAACTTCAAACCCAGCTAAAGGTCCATTTTTCATGGCATCTTTAAATCCCTTTTCTACTGATGGAATGTATTCCCTAGGAACATTACCTCCCTTAATTTTATTTACAAACTCTAAACCAGTTTTTCCATCTTCAGCAGGTTCAATTGTGAAAACGATATCAGCAAACTTTCCTCTACCACCAGTTTGTTTTTTATAAACTTCTCTATGGTCAGCTAAAGCAGTTAAAGCTTCTTTATATTCAACCTGTGGTTTACCTTGATTTACTTCTACTTTAAATTCTCTTCGCAAACGGTCTACAATAATATCAAGATGTAATTCACCCATTCCTGAAATTACAGTTTGACCAGAAGCTTCATCAGTCTTAACCTGAAAAGTAGGATCTTCTTCAGCTAATTTAGCCAAAGACATCCCTAATTTATCAACATCCGCTTTTGTTTTTGCTTCAACTGCAATACCAAGAACTGGATCAGGGAAATCCATACTCTCAAGAATAATAGGGTTTTTTTCAGAAGATAAAGTATCTCCCGTTTTAATATCCTTAAAACCAACAGCAGCACCAATATCACCAGCCTCAATATAATCTATTGAATTTTGTTTATTTGAATGCATTTGATATATACGTGAAATTCGTTCTTTCTTACCAGTTCTATTATTTAAAACATATGAGCCTGCGTCTAACCTGCCAGAATAAGCTCTAAAGAAAGCTAACCTTCCAACATAAGGATCTGTAGCAATTTTAAAAGCCAATGCAGAAAAAGGTTCAGAAACTGAAGGTTTTCTTGAAATTTCTTCATCAGAATCAGGTTTTGTACCAATAATAGCATCCTTATCTTCTGGAGAAGGCAAATATCGACAAACAGCATCTAAAAGAAACTGCACTCCTTTGTTTTTAAAAGCTGAGCCACAAATCATTGGAATTATACTACTATCCTTAGTTGCAGATCTCAAAGCATTATGAATTTCATCTTCAGTTATGGAATCAGGATCATCAAAAAACTTCTCAAGTAATACTTCATCATATTCAGCAACAGCTTCTATGAGCTGAGATCTATATTGCTGAGATTCTTCCTTTAGATTATCAGGAATTTCAACTACATCAAATGTTGAACCGTATTTTTCATCATGCCAAATTATAGCTCTATTTTTTATAAGGTCAACAATACCTTTAAAATCTTCTTCGTCACCAATATTAAGAACAATTGGTACTGCATTAGATTTTAACATTTCTTTGACCTGCTTACAAACATTTAAAAAATTGGAACCCTGTCGATCCATTTTATTTACAAATCCTATTCTGGGAACTTTATAATTATCAGCTAACCTCCAATTTGTTTCAGATTGAGGTTCAACTCCATCAACCGCAGAAAACAGAAAAACTAATCCATCAAGTACTCTTAAAGATCTATTTACTTCTACAGTGAAATCTACGTGTCCAGGTGTGTCAATAATATTAAAATGATAAGAGTTAGATTCAGGCAATGAATTCCCTTGTTCAGTTGGAAAATCCCAAATACAAGTCGTAGCGGCAGAAGTAATAGTAATTCCTCTTTCTTGTTCTTGTTCCATCCAATCCATAGTTGCAGCTCCGTCATGCACCTCACCAATTTTATGACTTACGCCAGTATAAAAAAGAATTCGTTCAGTGGTGGTTGTCTTTCCTGCATCTATATGAGCTGCTATTCCGATGTTTCTTGTATATTTTAGATCTCTTGCCATTTTAGTTAATGCATTAAGTATATTAATTAGAATCTAAAGTGAGAAAAAGCTTTATTTGCTTCTGCCATCTTATGGGTATCCACTCTCTTTTTAACTGCAGACCCTTCTTCCTTAAATGCAGCTAATACTTCATTTGCTAATTTGAGTGACATAGAACTTTCATTTCTTTTTCTTGAAGAACTTATTAACCACTTCATGGCTAATGAAACTTTTCTGTCGGGTCTAATTTGCATTGGTATTTGAAAAGTTGCTCCTCCAACTCTTCTACTTCTTACTTCAACATGAGGCATTACATTAGATAATGCTTCCTTCCAAATTTCAATTGCAGTTTTTTCCTCATCTTTATTTCTACGCTCATCAATTATATTAATTGAATCATAGAAAATTTTATATGCAACTGATTTTTTACCATCCCACATTAACATATTAACAAACCTAGCAACCAACTGATCATTAAACTTAGGATCTGGAATTAAAGGACGCTTTTTTGCTTTATTTTTTCTCATTAATTACAAAGTGTTTATTTCTTAGGTCTCTTAGCTCCATATTTAGATCTTCTTTGCAGTCGACCTTCAACTCCAGAAGTATCAAGTGCACCTCTAACTATATGATAACGAACACCAGGTAAATCCTTAACTCTTCCACCCCTTACTAAAACAATAGAATGCTCCTGTAAATTATGCCCTTCTCCAGGTATATAAGCATTAACTTCTTTTTCGTTACTCAGTCTTACTCTAGCAACTTTTCGCATAGCCGAATTAGGTTTTTTTGGAGTAGTTGTATAAACCCTAGTACAAACACCCCTTCTTTGAGGACAAGAATCTAAAGCAGCAGATTTACTCTTCTTAGAAATACTGATTCTTCCTTTTCGAACTAATTGCGCAATTGTTGGCATCTTTTGCTTGTTTTTTTTAAGCGTGCAAATGTAGAAATTTTTTTGATGGATTCAAACGTTTTTAATTAAATTTAATAATGAGTTTTAATATATTTTTTTCTTCTCTAAACAAAAAACAGCCTATATATATTCAAATCTTTATTTTTTTTATACTTATAGGTTTAAAATCATCAAACTTAATCATTGAATTAACCAAGACAAACTCTCTATATAAATAGATTTCTGATTTTCTAATTTCTCTCTCAAATATTTTATTTTTATTTAACAAATTTTCTCGTTGAATACCTTTTAAAAGTGGATTTTCAGGGGTAAACCAATTAGAACCATCACTTAAAATTATATTACAATATGAAGTATCAGTTATAAATCCATTTCTTATCATTAAAATATCATCATATTCCGATTTCATTTTATATTTTTTCTCTATAAAAGCTCTGTCAACATATTTTAATGAATAATCATAATCTCCAATATCTATACATTTTAAAGAATGAATTTTCAAACATTTATACTTTACGAAATCACATTTATAAAATAACTCAGAATATTTTATTCTAAGTTTATAAATTCCTTTTATAGGAACTTTAAGTGATTTCAATATGAAATCTAATCTCCATGGATTTTTTTTATTATAATATTTTTTGTAGGAGAAATCCATCCTCAATTGATGATATTCCAAGAGAAATCCCTTTCCATCTTTTATTCTAATTGACTCAAATAATGGGAACATAAATTTTTTTTAATAATTCATCATATTCTTCATTCAAAATACTGTTTGATGTAATTCCACCTCCACTTCTATAATAAAATTTGTCATTTCTCTTTTCAATAAATCTTATTGCTACAGCACTATCAAGTGAAGATCCATCAAAATATCCGTAAACTCCAGAATAATAACCTCTAAAATCTTTTTCAACTGATCTAATTACATCTATTGTTTTTAGTTTGGGAGCTCCTGAAATTGAACCTGCTGGAAGCATTTCCCAGATTAAATTGCCTAAATAATTTTTCCAGTTTTTATCTAGATCTCCTTTTACTTCAGAAACAACTTGAAGTAAAGGAGATCCTGCATTTAACACTTTTTCTAAATATCTAAATTTGGTTACTTTTATATTACTTGCATAAGTAGCCAAATCATTTCTAATTAAATCAACAATTGTATTATGTTCCCAAAGTTCTTTTTTATTATTTAATATTTTATTCTCAGCATCCTTAACTAAAGCTGAAATAGTACCTTTCATTGGGTAAGAAAAAATTTTATTTTTTTTAATTTTGATAAAACACTCAGGAGAAAAACTAATGAAAGAATTTTTCATTAATACTTTATAAGTTGAATATGCATTATAAAAAATATTTTCAAAACTAGAAGTAAAGTTAATTTCAGTTGGAAAAGTCAAATTTAACAAGTATGTGTCTCCAAATTTAATATGATTTATAACCTTTTTAAAAGCTTTTTCATAATCAATTAAATCAATTGGTTTTTTTTTAAAATTAAGTGCTTTTAAATCATCTTTTATTGAAAAATTATAATTTCTTTTTTTATCAATTTTAAATAAAATTTGATTACTAGCAAATTCATCCTTACTTAATACGATTGGATTTAATTTTTCATAATCAATCATAAAAAAAAACTCCTCACTATTTGAACTGAGCTTATTAACTTTTTTAATAAAATACTTGCTATCCAATTTATATTATGTTTAAAAAATTTAAAAATATTTTTTTTCCTAGAGGGGTCAAAAAAGATTCTGGATGGAACTGAAGACCGTATGAAGGATATATTTTATGACTAACCGCCATTATGGTGTTTTCACTTCCGATTGCTTCTATTCTCAGACAATCTGGTAAAGTGTTTTTTTTGACACTCCAGGAATGATAAAGACCTGCTTCAAAATTTAGCGGAAATGATTTTAAAATCCCTTTATCAAAAATTTTAATTATTTTCTTTTTTTGTCCATGAACAACTTCTTTTAAATTAAATAAATCTGCACCATAAAAACTCGAAATTATCTGATGACCTAAACAAATTCCAAGAATTGGAATTTGTTTGCAATATTCAGATAATAAATCATAAATTTTTCTGTATTCTGAAGCATGACCTGGACCAGGTGAAATAATAATCCCATCAAAATTCAATGCAAAATCATTCATGAAATCTGAATATTTAACAATCTTATACTTACAATTAAATTGTTTTAATATGTCTTTTATATTACCAGTAAAGGAGTCATTCAAATCGATTAACAAAATTCTTTTCATTTTTTTCTAAAAAAACAAATGTATTAAAACTCTTAAATCAGATATATTTATGTTAAAATATTTTATTAATTTTAAGCGAGGTTAAACAATCACAATATTTTATTATGAAAAATCTATTATTAAGTTCAGTTTTATTCTTAACCACTTTTATTATTTGGTCACAAAAAATAGTGACTGGAACTATTACAGATGAAACTGGATTCCCTCTTCCTGGGGCTACTGTAATAGAGCAAGGAACCCAAAATGGAGTTTCAGCAGATTTTGATGGAAATTATTCAATTGAAATTTCAGAAGAATCTACTCTTGAATTTAGTTTTGTTGGATATGGTACTAAGGCAGTTTTAGTTGGTGAACAATCTATTATTAATACTATGCTTGAACCTGATAATTTGTTAGATGAAATTATTATGACAGGAGTTGCTGTTGGAACTCCTGCAAAAAAATTAGGTTTTTCTATTGGAAAAGTTTCTTCAAACTCTCTCCAAAAAGTACCAGCTGGAGACCCTGCAAATGCATTAAGAGGTAAAGTGTCAGGCGTTAGGATTGTTCAAGCATCAGGAAATCCATCATCATCCCCTGAAATTAGACTCAGAGGATCTACATCGATTAGTGGAAATCAATCACCACTTATCATTATTGATGGAATCATAAGTAATGGAGATCTTAGAGATATTGCTGTGGAAGATATTCAAACAATTGAAGTTATAAAAGGTGCGGCTGGATCATCTCTTTACGGATCATTGGCAGGTAATGGTGTAATTCAAATTATTACTAGAAAAGGAAACAAAAATCAGGAGCCCGAAATAAGTTTAAAACATGAAATGGGGTTTTCTAGTATAGATGGCGTATATCCCCTAACTCTAAACCACCCATATAAGACGGCTGCAGTGACTACTGGAGATTGGGATAACGATCCATCCACTCCAAATACATCAAATTTTGGATTTGATCTAACAACAGGAAGCAGAGTTCTTAATTCTGACTCTAGTGGAAATACTTTTTTTACTAATCAATACTCGACAACAACCTATGATAATACAAAAAGTATTTTTACTAAACAACCCTACCAAACATTTACAGCTTCAATGACAAAAGGTGGAGAAAATTACAACTATTATGCTTCATTTCAACAACTAGAACAAGGTGGAGTCCTTGAACCGATTGATCCATTTAAAAGACAAAGCTCAAGAGTTAATTTCAGCCTAGACCTAACAGAGAAATTTAAAGTTTCATTTACATCTAATTATATTAAATCTGATGGATTTAATATAGATGAGCAAGGTCAAGGAGCAAATTTCTTTTATAGTTCTTTAGTAGTTGAACCTTTTATAAATTTTAGAGAGAAAGATCCAAAAGGATATTTCTCTCCTGAACCTAAAGGGTATGATGTTCAGGCATCAAATTTTCAAAACCCATTATATGTAGCTGATATTTCAAAATTTGATTTTAACAACACTAGATTTTTAACTGGTATATCTGGGAGATATGAGTTTGACAACTATTTAACTTTTAATGTTGAACAAACACTTGACAAAAGCTCAAGGATAACTAGACAATATTTTCCAAGTGGCTATGTTACTCCAATACCTGATCCTATTCGAAATAAAGGATTTATATCAGAATCAAGATCTGAATCTGAAGCAGCAATTTCTTCATTAGGATTGACTTATAGTAGAAATTTTGGTGATTTTAATTCAGCATTAACTTTAAAATATCTTTACGAAAAAAGAAAATTCAGTGTAATTGGTGGAAGTGGTTATGACTTTATAGCTCAAGGAGTTTTAAATCTTGAAAATACTAAAAAAGAAAACCAGGCAATTGCTTCTGAAATAAGAGAAGAAATAGCAAAAAATTATTTTTTAAATCTTGACCTAGATTATCTTGATAAAATTATCGCTAGTGGATTGATTAGATATGACCAATCATCACTCTTTGGTATTGATAGTAGATCCAGAATATACGGGAGGGGGACTCTAGCATATATCATCAGTGAAGATTATGATATTAAAGGTATAGACTTTTTGAAAATTAGAGCTTCTTATGGAACTTCTGGAAATAGACCAAATTGGTATGCTCAATATGAAACATTTACAGTAACAACTTCATCTATAACTCCTGGAGTTTTAGGAAATAAAAATCTTTTACCTTCTGTAACTGCTGAACTTGAGACCGGTATCAACATTAGGCTATTGGACAACTATGATATAGAGTTCAATTATTCAAAAAGTAAGACATCTGATGATTTTATTTTAGTCCCACTTCCAGGTGTAGCAGGATTTAGTGCTCAATGGCAAAATGTTGGAGAAATTGAATCTACTTATTATGAGGCTAGTATTAATGGTAGCATACTTGAACTAGATGAATTTAATTGGAATTTTGGTTTAGTATTTGATTCCGGAACTCAAAAAATTAGTGATTTAGGAACCGTCCCTCCTTATACTAGAGACATTTCTGGAACTGCTGTTAGTATTTTTAGAGTTGAACAAGGCAAACCTTATGGCACAATGTATGGATATAAATATGCTACCTCTTTAGATGAATTATCTATAGTAAATGGTTCAATAGAAAATGTGCCTGCAGGAGCTAGCTCTTCTTTAGGTGGAGGCTTATCTGATTATTCAATAAATGAATACGGATATGTAATTAAGACTTCCTCCAAAGGCACTTCAAGTGAAGCCCCAATGATGATATATGATGAAGATAAAAGTGCTAATGCAGTAACTGAAATTGGAAATACTAATCCTAATTTTAATCTTGGAATATCGACAGAAATGAATTTTAAAAACTTTTCTTTTTATGCTCTATTAGATTATCAAAATGGTGGAGATATTTATAATTACACAAAACAATTGCTTTATTTTAATGAAAGACACTCTGATCTGGGGACATTTGGTTCATCTGGTAAAGAACAAAATTATGCTCAAAATATATATAATAAATCTGATCCTAATTCTCATTTTGTTGAAGATGGCACCTATTTGAAAGTAAGAGAGATTTCATTAGGATACAGTTTAGATCCAAAAATACTTGGTTCGATAGGGAATTCTGTTAATAAAATTGAACTCCAAATTACTGGTAGAAATTTATTTACATTAACAAATTACTCTGGATGGGATCCTGAGGTTGCTATTGGTGAAAACCCGACAAATTTCAGATTAGATGAATATTCTTATCCTAACTTCAGAAGTTTTAGTGCTGCAATTACTATAAAATTCTAAAAAAAATTAAAATGAAAAAACTAACTACATTATATTTAAGTTCTTTTTTGGTCTTAGCCACCAGTATAATTTCTTGTGAAGATCTTGATATTGAAAATCTAAACCAACCAGACGCTGAAAGAGCTTTGTCTTCTGATGCTGATCTAATAAGTTTAATTGACGGTACAGTTACAGATTTATTTTCTGATTTGATTGGATTTTATGGAATTTATTTGGATGGTCTTGCTGACCAAATTACTTCAACAAATGCATATGCAGATTTTTGGGGTTTTTGTGACCAACCTAGAAGAATTCTAAACAACAGTACCACAAATTCAGATCTTGATGCGATCGGAGGTCACTGGTCTAATTATAATTCACACATTTATAACGCAAACGTAATTCTAAAAACTATCAATGAAAGGTCAATTGTTGATGGGGTAAATGATGTCACTGAATCTAAAAAAGCTCAAGCTTTATTTGTCAGGGGTGTTAGTCTAGGGTATCTTGGAATGATTTATGACAAAGCTTATAGAGTTGATGAAAATACAGACGTTACAAAAATTGAGTTTGAAGACTATTCAGAAGTCATTGACCATGCATTGTCCGATATTTCACTAGCTATCTCTTCTGCTCCATCTAATTTTAATTTTCCAATTCATATTGGATTTTCTTTAGATCAAACAAAATTTATTCGATTAGCTAATAGTTTTAGAGCTAAAATAGCTATGGGCAAAAAAAGAGGAGGGCCTGCTAATGAAACATTAGATTATAATCAAATTATTAGTTGGATTGATCAAGGAATTAAATCTGACTTTGATCCACCTGCAAAACAATCTGTATTATATAACAATGGTCAAGACTGGATGACTTATACTTTAAGTGATGGATCAGGCTATCTACCTGTTGATCAAAAAATTGCTTTTTTAGCTGAAAATGATTCAGCAAAACAACCTGCTGACTATCCAACTGATTCCTCAATAATTTTAAGTGCTATTTCAAATAATTCCGATTCCAGGATTGACTCTTATTTTAAATATACTACTAACTTTGGATATCTTAGAGAATCTAGAGGAAGACATCTATTTACAAATTACAGACATATTCGTTTTTATACTGGTAATAATAGAAATGTTGATGGACTTACAACAAATATTTTTAGTAAAGCTGAACTCGATTATTTAAAAGCAGAAGCTCAATTATTAAGTGGAGATTCAGGATCATGTGCTATAACATTAAATACTTCTGCTAAGAGAGCATCAAGCGGCCTACCAGCAGTTACATCTTCAACTGCTGCTAAACAACTGCTTTACGAATATTCGATAGAATTACATTTAAATGGAACAATTGGAACAAACTTTTTCTTTATGAGAAGACACAATTTACTTCAAGAAGGAACACCTCTCCATTTTCCAGTTCCAGCTGACGAATTAGAGATCTCTGGAATTGACCCCTATACCTTTGGATCATTAGGGGGTGAAGCTTCAGCTTCTGGTCAAGGTTGGAAATAATAAAAATAACTTTACATTTAAAGCGTTTAAACAAATGTTTACACGCTTTTTTTTATGAAAATCAAACTTTTAGTATTATTATTTTTAATTTCATTTAGTTGTTCTAACAATGAATGGCTGACCTTTGAAAGCAATAAAATTACTCTACAATTTGACGCAATTAATTTTTCTACAATTCAAGAAGATGATTATTTCTTTATTGATAAAATCAAAATCATTCACAAAAAAAAATTTAATCAAAACATGAAAAATAACACCCTTATTCTTCCAAGTATTGAATATATTGTTAAAATAATCGATAAAAAAGAATTTAAAGAAAAAACCAATCCTTTTGAATTAGCTATAAGGATTCATAAGTATTTTAAAACACAAAAGTCTTTATATAAAATAAATGATGTTAAATTTTCGCAAACTTTAGGTGAAGTTTCCATTGAAAGAACAGACGGTAAAAAAATTAAAATAAAAAAGAAAAAAAACTATCCTTTATTAATAAAAATTAAATAAACTAATGAAAG
>CABXRK010000025.1 GCA_902514625.1 uncultured Bacteroidota bacterium | reverse complement strand
ATTTTTCTTTTTTAAAAAATTAATCCAGTCAGTTTTTGAAAATTTTTTATATTTTTTTTTGATACTAGATAATTTAATTGAAATAGAAGTAGAATTGTTTTCCCATTTTTTTATAAAATAATCAGTGTGTGATTTTTCAGCAAGCCCCATAGGAGCTCTTATTCCAAAATTTAATTTAATTTCATTTTTATCCTCTTTTGAATTATAATAGTCTCCTAGTTTTTGAGCAATAATAATATTTGAAGATAAAATAATTAGTAATAATAAAATTTTTTTCATAATTTGATAGTTTAGTTACATTGTTCTAAAAGCCATTTTTGTGCATTTTTTCCACCTAGTCTTGCTGCAACTTTCCAGTCTGAACAAGCCCCTTTTAAATCTCCGAGTAATTCTTTAGAAACACCTCTGTTAGTAAAAATTTTAACAGGGCCTTTAGATTTAAATCTTATAGCATTTGTGTAATCCATTATAGCTCCTCTATAGTCTTTTAAGTTAAATTTAATATTTCCTCTATTGTTATAAGCAATTGCATAATCAGGTCTTAATTTTATAGCATTATTATAGTCATTAAGAGCGCCATA
Source organism: uncultured Bacteroidota bacterium (assembly GCA_902514625.1). Classification (GTDB taxonomy): domain Bacteria; phylum Bacteroidota; class Bacteroidia; order Flavobacteriales; family Flavobacteriaceae; genus TMED220. Next base: position 15,322 of record CABXRK010000025.1, on the reverse strand, counting down.
ATAATCTTTTAGATTTTTCTTAGCAAGAGCTCTATTGTAATAAGCAATTGGGTAAGCTGGGTCAATATCTATAACTTTTGAATAATCAGAAATTGCCCCATTATAATCTTTTAGTTGGTATTTTAAAAACCCTCTATTATTATAAGCATAAGTATAGTCTGGTTTCATATTAAGTGCTTTTGAATATTCATTTATTGCACCTATATAATCTTTAGAAGTTTGCTTTGATTCTGCAATATTAAAAATTTCTTCTACAGAAATTTTTGATTTATCAGGTTTATACTGATCCGGAACTCTACCACCAGCATTATCATATCCAGTTTGGATAGCTTTTAACCTTCTTGATTTTTTGGGATGAGTAGAGTAGGTGTCATCTTCTTCAGTAGCCATAACATTCATTGCTTGGGAAGCTTGTTCAATTGAAGCTCCAAGTTTGGCCATAACAAAACCTGAAAACTCATCTGCTTCTAATTCCATTTGTCTTAAAGATTCAAGGTCTGGTCTATCTACTTGATCCTCGGAATACATTAAAACATCTATAGAATGTCCATTAATATGATGACCTACTTCATGAGCTAAAATTGAAAGATTTGCCCAATCGTTTCCTTTTGAAGATATTTGATCCATAAAATTTTTATCAAATAAAATATATCTAATACCTTTATAAGAAATAGCTAAACAATTACTTATTTCACTACATGGAGCTAAAACAAATCTTTTCGATAACCCTGTAACGGATAAAATTTTATTTAATGCAATATCTGCAGATCTATCACTAGAAAAACTATTTCCTTGAATAGCAAAACATAATTTTATTTCATCTGATGTTTGAGCAAATGAAAAAAAATTAATAAAGAATAATATGGATAAATATAGTTTTTTCACATTTCAAATTTATTAAAAAAAAAGTATAGAAATTTATCTAGCATTTATATAATTGAACAAAAGCATAATATAAGCTTTAAATTACAAGTGTTTTTATATATATTTAGCTAATAATGAATAAACTAAATTCCTCCTTTTTATTAAGCAAAATAATAGGGTTATTTTTGGGTCCAGTATTTTTTATTTTAATCAAATACTCAAACATTGATATTTTAAGTGATTCTGCTTTGAATGTAGTTTCATTGGCTTCTTGGATGTTAATTTGGTGGATCACTGAAGCAGTATCCATTTCTGTTACAGCCTTACTTCCCTTATTGATTTTTCCCCTATTCAATGTTATGCCTATGAATGATGTTGGTGCTAATTATGGAAGTTCAATTGTTTTTCTTTTTTTTGGTGGATTTGTCATTGCTCTTTCAATGGAGAAAGTTAATTTACACAAGCGAATTTCTCTATCAATTATTAACAAAATTGGTAGTACTCCAAAAAGAATTATTCTTGGATTTATGATATCTACAGCTTTTCTGAGTATGTGGATTTCCAACACTGCCAGTACTGTTGTAATGTTGCCAATAGCATTATCAGTTATTGATCTTTTAATTAAAAAAGAAAAATATAACAATCAAGAATACAATTTTTCTTTATGTATAATGCTTGGAATTGCATTTTCTGCTAATGCTGGAGGAATAGCTACAATAATTGGAACACCTCCAAATATCGTTTTGATTGGACTTTTAGAAAATGAATATAATATTAAAATTTCATTTTTAAACTGGATGGTTATTGGTTTGCCATTTTCAATTGTATTAATAGGTATTATATACTTGGTATTAACTAAACTAATATTTCCTATAAATAATCTTTCCTTTAAAGCTTCAAATGATTTGATTTATAAACAATTAAAAGCATTGGGAAGAATAAGTAATAAAGAAAAATTAGTATTGATAATTTTTACAACAACTGTTTTTTTATGGATTTTTAGAGGTTTAATTAATAGTCTTTTTCCTGATCTATTAATATCAGATACTTCTATAAGTATTGCTGCTGCAATTTTGCTTTTCACAATACCTTATGATCTTAAAAAATTTAAATTTATTCTTAAATGGAATGATACTAAAAATTTGTCATGGGGAATACTTTTATTATTTGGCGGTGGTCTTGCATTAGCAAAAGGGATGTCCCAAACTGGTATAATTTTAATCATTACTAACCTTATTACTGAAACTTATTTGAGTACCTTTTTAATAGTGTCACTGCTTATAGCCCTAATGTTATTTATGACTGAGTTAATGAGTAATGTAGCTTTAGTTGCTGTAATAGCTCCTGTTGTTGCAGGTATGGCAATTGGACTTAATATTCCTTTACTTCACCTACTAATACCTATAACAATAGCAAGTAGCTGTGCTTTTATGTTACCCATGGCTACTCCACCAAACGCAATAGTTTTTGCAAGTGGATATGTAAGAGTTTTTGAAATGGCTCGTGTAGGAATTATTTTGAATGTAATTTCAATAATTATGTTAGTTATTGTATATAAATACTTTATTCCTTTAGTTTTTTGATGAAAAATTAAATTAATCTTTTTATGAATTTGTTATTTTATAAAAATTGTAATTATTAAAGAAATCGTTAAAACCAAAAACATATTAATCCTTAGCTTTTTATTGATTTTAAATTGTTCAAAGGAAATAAATCTCAAAACAGAGGTTATCCAGGAAAAAAACTTAGATGAAAATATAACTTCTGAACAAGTTTTAGATGCATTTTCTAACAATATAAATTCGGATGACTCAGAAAGAACATTTATTCCAGATGATAATTTTGAAAACGCGCTTATAAGTTTAGGCTATGATGATATATTAGATGATTATGTTGATAATGAAAACATAGAAAATATTGAAAAACTTGACATTAGAGGAGGCGGGAATTGGGTGAATGATTTAAAACTTCTAAATGAGATTACAGATTTAACAGGACTTAATGGATTTAAAGGATTAACTTTTCTTAGGATAAACATTTTTCCTATAAAAAAATATGATTTTTCTGTCCATCCAAATTTAATAAACGTTTATGCTAGTTATTGTAATCTCGAATCTTTAGATGTTTCAAAAAATAAAGAATTAGAAGTTTTAAGTATTTCAAACAATAAGCTTGATTCAATTAATATAAGTAATAATTTAAATTTAAAATACTTAAACATTTCCAATAATAAGTTGAAAAAAATTGATTTGTCATCAAATACCGAAATAGATCAATTATATATTGCGAATAATAATTTAGAGGTTTTAGATGTTTCATCAATTGGTAATGAATCATCAACTTTAAAGCCAAAATTTTTAGATTTATCTGGTAATGAAGATCTTGAGTGTTTTGTTATAAATAATAATCAATTAAGTTTGATAAATATTGAGGATTCATCATGGAAATTAGGAGATGTCAATCCATCAGTTGATTGTCTATAGATCAATTTTACTAATTAAATCTAAAATTTCTTTATTTGAAAGGGTTATAAGTCCAGATTTTGGTAATCTTAAAATCAACTTTTTCCAGTTAGGATCTTCTGAAAATATTTTTTTTAATATAGGAATAGCTTTACTAATCATTCCATTATTGATAAGGGTTATTGCTTTCCAAAAGCGCATTTCAGTATTATCTGGAAATAAAACTTGGGCTTTAGAATATTCTTTTAGAGCTAACTCCATATTATTTTCTTCAATTGCTACATCGCCGTTATTCATGTGCTCATATGCTCTATGAACTTTTAAAAGTCTTTTTAATTCAATTATTGGAGTTTTACTATCATCTACTCTTAAATCAATTATTTTATTTTCCCATTCATTTTCGGTTTTATTATTTCCAACAATAATTAATGAAGCAGATTGCTTTCCTCTAATGTCACCACCAGCTTTTTCAGCAGCCTCAAATACTTTAATAATGCGTTCAGCTAGTGGAAGGTTAGCATTATTAAGAAAGGCATTTTTCATTGAAGGAATAACATTATCGTTTAGCATCATATTAGCTTGAACTGAAAAGTTTTTACCTATATAATGCTTAGCACTTTCAATACAATTTTTCCCAGTATAAGCTGATACAGAACCGTTAACATCAAGCATTGCAACTTGTCTATAATCTCTTCCTTGATCATTTTCAACTAGTTCGTTTAAAGTTTTTTTAGCAGAAAGACCATTTTCCATTAATTCTAATCCTTTTGGTCCAAAACTAGGATTTACAAAAGATTGAGTGGCAACTACACCAACCCCCGACTTGCCCCAACTAACAATGGTTCCAACAGAAAACCAATGACTTTGAACTCCCACAGCCATTTTTCCGGTATTTTCATCTTTAGCTACTATTGAATATGTGTGAGCAAATAAGTTATTATAAAAATTGTTTTGAGAAAACAATAAAAAAGGAAATAGTATAAATAAAAATATGTACTTCATGATTAGATAAAAATTATTAGGTGTTATTTTGAATTAAACCATACTGCCATTTCACCAATATCTCTATTAGCCCAAGAAAAATAAGGTATTAGAGTGAATTTATTAGATTTAGAATTATTGTCATTCATTAATTGTATTTTTCCAATACCATTAAATAAATTTTCATCATACATAAATTTAGATGAAAATTCGTTATTTATCTTAATATTTAAAACCCCTCCCGGATTATCTATCTCTTCTGCACAATAGACAATTGGGCCATATTCAAAAGCTATTTTATCTTTATTTGATAAAACATTTTCGTTTGAAACAACCTTTTTAATTGACATTTCAAATTCAATTTCAATATTATCATTAATACTCCATTTTCTTTTATCTAACTTAATATAACCATTGGAAATATTTACTTTTTGATCCTCGTCATTAATTTTTAATTTAATCCATTGATTAGCATCATTAATATAATTATAAAGTGAACCGGGTAAAACGGACCCTCTGGACCAACTAGGAACTCGGATATTTAATTTAGTAGATATTGGATTTTGATTATTAAAAGTGAATTTCACTTTACCATCCCAAGGATAATTAGTTTTTTGATTTAACAAAAGCATATCGTCATTTATTTTTATTTTAGACGAATTACCAATGAATAAATTAACATAAACTTCATCATTTTTTGTTGCATAAATATATCCTGGAAGTGATGGTAAAAATCTAACAATATTTACAGGACAACATGAACAATCAAACCATTCAGAACGTCCACAAACCCCTCTGTTAAATTTAAATTTTCCATCTGATTCCAAGGGGTTTGGATATAAAAAGGTATCGCCTTCAAATGAAACTGATGAAAGAAAGCCATTGTAAAGAATTCTTTCAAAAACATCGATGTATTTAATATCTCCATTTAATAAAAATAATCTATGATTCCAAAACATTAATGCTATGGCAGCACATGTTTCAGTATATGCAGTAGCATTAGGAAGTTCATAAGCTGGTCCAAATCCTTCAATTCCTGGCTCTGCACCAATACCCCCAGTTAAAAATATTTTTTTTTCAATAATATCTTCCCATATGTTTTTTAGAGCAAAATCATATTCTTTTGTGCCAGTTATTGCAGCAATATCAGTAGCGCCAGAATAGAAATAACAAGCTCTAACTGCATGTCCCACAGCTTCATCTTGATCTTCAAAAGGCTTATGGTCTTGAGCATATTTTCCAGTCCAAAAGTCTTGATCAAACTTAGTACCTCCCCAAGGGTTAATTTTTTCGACTTTAATACGTTTCTCTTTATTTCTTCCTTTCTGGTCAATAAAAAATTTTGCTAAATCTAAATACTTTTTTTCTCCAGTGACTCTATATAATTTAACAAGCCCAATTTCAATTTCTTGATGACCAGGGACTCCATAATTTTTATTGGGACCAAATACTTCATTAATGAGGTTAGCATTTTTAATTGCAACATTTAAAAGCTTTTTTTCTCCAGTTGCCTCATAATGAGCTACAGCCGCTTCGTATAGATGTCCTACGTTATATAGTTCATGAAATATTTCAAGATTAGTCCATCGTTTTATACCAGCACTATCAGCTGCTTTTTTTGGGTTAATTGTCCGATTTGTATATAAATAACCATCCTTTTCTTGAGCAGAAACAATTTTATATATTACTTCATCTATATTTTTCTTTAATTCAGGATCTGGATTTACATGTAATGAATAACTAGCTCCTTCAAGTATTTTAAAAACATCTGAATCGTTAAAAAAAATCCCCTCAAACTCTCCTTCTTCAATTGTTACATTTGTAAATGAAACAGGAGTGATCGGATAATCAGTAATAATAATTGCTTTATTTTTATTATTAGAGCAACTTATAAGTATTAGTAAAATAATAAATAATGTAAGTTTTGAAATATAATCTATCGAGAACATAGTTTGTTATTTGTATAGTAGAAAATTTAACAGGTCTTTTTTTATTAAATATATAAAAATGAAAACAAAAGAAGTTACATTATTTGGAGCAAATGGATTAATAGGGGAATCTTTGTTGTTTAACCTAATTAGAGATAAGCATTTTGAAAAAATAAATGTGGTTTCAAGAAGATTAATTTCGCTTAAAAATAAAAAGGTTATTCTGCATAGGACTGATTTTTTAGATTCCAATTTTATTAATAGAATAGTTAAAAATAGTGATGTAGTTTTTGTTTGCATAGGCACAACAATGAATAAAGTAAAGGGAAATAAAAAGGAATTCCGTAAAATTGATTTTGACATTTCATATAAAATAGCTAAAGCATGTAAGGAAAATAAGGTTTCTAATTTGTCTTTTGTTTCTTCTTCTGGAGCAAACCCTAATAGTAGTAGCTTTTATCTTAAAGTAAAGGGCGAGACTGAACAGTCTATAAAAAAATTAAATTTGTATTCTACATATGTCTTTAGGCCATCATTATTATTAGGGAAAAGAAAAGAAAAAAGATTAGGAGAAAAAATAGCTCAATCAATTATGCCCCTTTTCTCATTTATCATGCCCTCTAGATATAAACCTATTAGTTCAATTAAGGTTGCAAAAGCGATGGTTAGATTTTCAAAAATAATTGAGCCAGGTTTTAAAATATTTCATTACAAAGAAATGAATTAAGTGTACAATAACAATAAATTAATATTATTTGAAAGTCTAATAGAATTCTTTTTCTATAGCTTCTCTTTCCTCTTTCTGTTTTAATTCAAAAGAATCTAACAAAGGCTTATTTTTCAAACGTATTTTTTCTATTTCAGAAGAGTTAGAGTCAACAGGCACCCACTTTATTTTGCCTGACTCATAAGGTTCAATAAAACCTTGTCTTGAATGAACACTCCATATTGTATTGTTATTATCTTCATAAAATCGATTAGAGTCCTTTTCATAGTAAAAGTCATTTTGATAATCACTTCCATAGGTAAAAGAATCTGCATCATTTTTCATCCAAGTATATCCACACATATGACATTCTGTAGTAGGAGGAAAGCAAGGCTCGCAACTAGAGAAGTCAAAATCAACGTTACAACAATTCTCAGAAAAAGAATAAGTAGAGAATCCATTAGTCCAAGAGGTTCCATCATATCTATTTAAAAAAGAACCAATGTTATTCAAATTATATTCTATTTTCTGCCCAAAAGAAACAAGTGGAATAATCAGTAAAAGAATTACTAGCTTTTTCATTAGATAGAATCTTTATTGAATTTAAAAGTACAAAAAAACTCCCTAAAGTTAGTTAGAGAGACTGCTAGTGGAAGGTTAATTTTTTACAATTCTAAAACCAAAATGATTATTACCTCTATTTTCAAAATCTGAAGCTCTCGCGTAGGTAAGTAAAGTTGCTGAATGATAATTCCAGGAGCCACCTCTTCTTATTCGTTTTGAGTCAGAGCCTGAATTTGTATTTAAGGGGTCAGTAATTCCATCTGTATAAAAAGTTTCACTGTAATAATCCTGACACCATTCCCAAACATTCCCTCCCATATCATATAATCCAAAAGGGTTGGCAGGGTAGGAGCCAACAACTACCGAGTGTCCATCTGGATTATAAAATCCAGGTACATCTCCGTTATAATTAGCTTTAGATAGTGACAATGTTCCGTCATCAGTTGGATAATTGAATTGTTTTCCTCCTCTTGCAGCATATTCCCATTGAGCTTCTGTTGGTAAGCTTACATCATAATATTTTGTAAAGGCATAAGCACCAAACCATTTAACCCAATTTACAGGCCAATTTGCTTTAGTCTTGTCTGATAATTCAAAGGTATTATTAGAACTATTAAATGAAATCCAACTTTTGTTGTTAATATGTTCTGCTTCACCGTCACTTGTACAACCACCGGTCTCACCTAATTGTAAAAATATTTCCCCAGCATTTGGTGCATTTCCGGAACCAATAATCATTTTTTCAGTATAAATTCCACAAGGGTCAGATGTTGATATCGAAGAAACAGTAAGCCAGCCGTCAATATATGCACTATTTAAAAAGTCAAGATATTGTTGATTTGTAATCTCCTTTTCCGACATTTTAAAAGCTGATAATGTAATATTAACTGTTGGGGCATCTCCTGCAGTTGCTGATCCTCCCATTGTAAATGTTCCTTCTGAAATATCTATTAACGAGATACTTTCTGGTAATTCATTTAGATTGGATAAGATAGGCTCATCAGATTTACTACAAGATAATATAAATGATAGTGAAGATAAAAAAAATGATATTCTAAAAGTCATTAGTTAAAAGTAATTAAAAATACCCTTTAAAGTTAATTAGAGGGATTTGATTTTAGTTGCAGCCTTCTCCATAATCAACTTCTCTTGCTTTGAAATCTTCTCCATATTTAACAACTTTTATTTTATAATCCTCTCCATAATTAACTACTTTCCATCTACCAACTTCATCCTCTCCATATTTAACATATTTTATACTTAAGTCTTCACTGTACTTAACAAATTTAACTTTATAATCTTCGCCATAATTAACGAATTTAATTTTTCCATATACATTACAGGCTTTTTGTCCAAAAGAAATAAGCGGAAAAAATATTAAAAAAAGAAGTAACTTTTTCATATTACTAAAAGTAATAAAAATGCCACACTAAGAAAGCATTACTAAAACAAATAGTAAATTATTGCTGCTGCTAGTATTGTTGCTAAAGCAACAAATATAATCCCAACATATTGGATTCTTTTGTTTTTTTTTTATAAATAAAACCTTAAAATTTCTATATTTAGTATTAAACATAAAAACTTAACGCAATGAAGAATATAATAGATATTACAATCTCAATATTTTGTATGATAGGATTATTAGTAATATTTGCATCATGCATCTCAAAAGTAAAAGAAGAAATGAAACTAAATCATTTAGTACTTGTAAAATGGACGAAAGATACTTTACTTGACTCAGTAAAAACTGATATTTATAATTCTTTAGGGACTCATAAAATTGCTAAAGATTTTGTTTATTCAGAAAACATCTGGCCAAATAGAGAAAATGGAAAGGAATTATCCAAAGGATTTACCCATCTTTGGTATGTTAATTTTAAATCTGAATTTGATCGAGACTCCATTTATTTAGTATCTGATGAAGAAAAATTTTTTATTAATAAATATAAAGAAAGAATTGAGGAAATTGCAGTATTTGACTGGTGGTCTAATTAATTAATATTTTTGCACAATGAAATTTATTTTAAAGTTATTTATTATTTTTCCAGTAATTTCTATTTGTATAAATTGTACTTCTAGAGAAAAAATAGCTATTATTTTTGATACAGATGCCAACAATGAAATTGATGATCAGCATGCATTAGCCTATTTATTTTTTAATTCAAACACATTTAACATAAAAGCTATTACAGTTAATTCTACAATTAATGGAGGTGATATTGACCTGCATTATGATGAAGCTAAACGAATAATGCAACTCTGTAATTGGGAAGACAAAACGCTCCTTCTAAAAGGAGCCAATAGTAATTTTAAAATTATTGAAGCCAGTTTGAATACTCCTGATTTTGATGGGTATAAAGCAGTTAGTTTTATAATTGAAGAAGCTTTAAAGTTCAATCCAAAACATAAACTAGTTGTTTTAGCGGTAGGGAAACTTACAAACGTAGCCTTAGCAGTTAAAAAAGAGCCTTTAATTATTCCGAATATTCGCCTAGTATGGCTTGGCTCTAATTATCCAGAGCCAGGAGAATATAATCTTAAAAACGACATTTATTCGATGAATTTTTTACTTGAAACACAGATTGAATTTGAAATAGTCACTGTACGTTATGGCAAATCTTCAGGAACTGATTTTGTTAAAGTAAGTAAAGAGGAGGTCGAAGCTAATATGCCAAGCTTAGGAAATAAAATAAAGATTCCAGTAATTGGAAGACATGGTGGGGAGTTTTTTACTTTTGGAAAGTATGCTAAAAGTTTGTTTGATAACACTTCTTTTTACGGAAACCCTCCATCACGATCATTGTTTGACATGGCAGCAGTTGCAATAGTAAAAAATCCTTCCTGGGCTCAATCCTCTGAAATTCCTTCTCCAATTATGATTGATGAAAATTGGGTTGAGCGACCAAATAATTATCGAAAAATAAAAATATGGGAAAATTTTGAAAGAGAGCTGATTCTTAAAGATTTTTATAACAGTTTAACAATTGTAAAGTAATATTCATTAAATTCAGAAATTTTTATATTCAAAAAATGAATAAATTAAATCGAAATCATTTTATAAAACTTTCATATTTAGGATCCTTAAGTTTTTTCTTCAATTATAATTTATATGGATCAAATAAAAAAATAAATAAAATTGAACTTGATAAATATGGAGGATGGAAGGGAAATAAATTTAGGCAATCCGGTTTTTTTCGCACTGAATTCGATGGTAAAAAGTGGTGGTTTGTTACACCTGAAGGTAATGGGTTTATTTCTTTAGGGATTAATCATTTTCATCAAGATTGGTGGGCTCAGGACTATAATAAAGACTTTTGGTTAAAATCATTTAATTCAAAGGAATATTTAGATAATAATTGGAATATTGGGTACCGTAAAAGTGCATTATCAGATATAAAAAAATTAGGAATAAATACAATTGGTATGCACACTAATGCTTCTAACCTTATTGATTTACCCTTTAAATCCAAAGTACCTTATTTACGTGAATATAAACCTATTGTTTTAGATCACTATAGAAATCCTAAACCTGAAATATATATTGATATTTTTTCTAAAAAATTTGAGAAATATTGTCATGATTATGCTAAGAGAATTGCACTAGAATATAAGGATGATCCAATGTTATTGGGATACTGCATGGCAGATTGTCCTATTTTCACTGAAGGTGATATTGATCTATATGGAGGTACATCTTGGGCTAGAAAATTAAGGAATTTAGGCCCTAATGATCCGGGTAAAAGAGAATTTGTTTCAATTGTTAAAAATAAATATAAAACTATTGAAAATTTTAATGGTGTATATTCAACATCTTTTAAGTCATGGGAAGAACTATTAAATAAAAAAAACTGGAGAGATAATAAATCTCCTTCAAGTAGTCATGAGCAAAATGATAACAATACATTTATGTTGTTATGTGTTAATAGATATTATTCAGTTGCAAAAAAGGCACTTTTAAATTTTGATTCAAATCATCTTTTTTTTGGAGATAAAATTAATGGGAATACTGACTCATTAGAAAAAACCATTAACGTTATTTCAAAATATGTAGATGTAATTTATTATCAAAATTTTGCATCTTGTGATGATCAAGGTAATCTATTGGATAGATTATCTGATAAAGTAAATCTTCCTTTTTTAAATGGTGATGCTGGTTTTGGAGTATCCTATAAAATGATGCCAAATCCCTACGGTCCGAGAGCAAAAAATCAATTGGAAAGGGCTAATTGGTTATTAGAATGTTGTGAAAATAGTTTTTCCAGAAATAATTTTATTGGTTGGCATATTTGTGGAATTATAGATACTTGGAAAACAATGCCAACTAAAGAAAAGTTTCAACATCAAGGGCTAATGAATGTTTATGGTGAATTTTATCCTGAGATGAAATCAGCAGTTCAGAAAATATCTTCAAATTTATACAAAAATAAAACTTAAGTTTTATTCTAATCATGAAAGTTATTATATTGTTTTAAAATATAAATATGAAAAGAAAAGTAAATGCAATTTGGAAAGGTGATGGAGCTGATGGAAAAGGAGTTTTAACTGCTCAAAGTGGTGCCTTCAAGGATATGCCATATAGTTTCAAAACAAGATTTGAAAATGATAATGGTACCCTTGGATCAAATCCAGAGGAACTTATATCTGCTGCTCTTGCTGGTTGTTTTAACATGAAGTTGAGTTTCGTTTTGAATGAAGCTGATTTTCACCCAGAACAATTAAATACTGATGCTGTATTGACTTTTGAGGATGGGAAAGTAATTTCTATAGAGTTAAATTTAAAAGCAAAAGTATCTTCCATAAGTGAAGAAAAATTTATTGAGTTGGCAGAGGATGCAAAAAAAAATTGTCCTATTTCTGGAGCATTGAATTGTGAAATTATTTTAAATGCGTCTTTAGTTTAGAAATTGTTCTTCATTTTCCAATACAGAATCAGCTTACTTTATAACAATTTGCATTACAATTACTTAGTACTTCTTAAAAACAGTGTAGACAATAACCTGTTTTTATGTATATATTTTTTATATATATTGTAACAACTAATCAAGTTAAATATAACTATATAATGAACTTTGGTAATTTATTTGCAAAATCTATAACTAGAGAAATTAGAAGAAATGTTGGTAAAGGAATCTCTAATGATTTATTTGGAGATTGGCATGCTACACCAGTAAGAAATGTAAAAAATAAATCCCAAAAAGAAGGCTGGGATATTGATCATGTATCTCCTGAAGAATATGATGTTTCTGAACAACCTGAATGGGTGCCAGAATCGGGCTATTTCGGCTCTGTTTTTTTAAATTTTTTAACTTCATTATTTGTATTCCCAATTTTAATACTTCCTTTTTTTACTATTAGAGATTTTACTAGAAAAACCATGAACTTATATGCAAAAGTTCCAATGAGAAGAACTGATGGAAGAACTAAAACAGGATATAGAGAACTTAACGAATACGCATATGTCAAACTAAAAAGTAAAAGACTACTTACCAGAAAAGAAATTAGAAACAGTAAAATTGCAGGATTATGTGAATTATTTGGAATTTTATTGGCAGTAGTTTTTTTATTTTATTTGAGAAATAAATTTATTGGTATTGTCAACACTTAAGCTATTTCCCTATACAATAAGTAATATATTCTTATAAGTTACTGTATAATAAGCAATTAAGGTACATTAAAAAATAAAATACACTAAAATTACACTAACAGTACTATAATTTTTCACTCTTGTGGTTTAAAATGCATAAGTGTTTGTGTGCTTTACGTGCCCATAAAAATAGAAGTCTTTTTATTGGAAAACACTTTATTTACACTTTAGCAAGTTAAAGTCAAAGATATACCGCTATATTTGCAGCTTTTAAAAAAACACTATGAAAGCTATCAAAAATATCGCAATTATTGCACATGTTGATCATGGGAAAACCACCCTTGTTGACAAGATTCTTCATCATTGCAACCTTTTCCGATCTAATGAAAGTACAGGAGAACTTCTTTTAGATAACAATGATTTAGAGCGTGAACGCGGTATTACAATTCTTTCTAAAAACGTTGCTGTGGTCTATAAAGATGTTAAGATTAATATTATTGATACACCTGGACACGCTGATTTTGGAGGTGAAGTAGAACGAGTTTTAAACATGGCTGACGGGGTACTCTTACTTGTAGACGCCTTCGAAGGGCCAATGCCACAAACTCGATTTGTATTAAAAAAAGCCATTGACCTTAAATTAAAGCCCATAGTAGTTATAAATAAAATTGACAAAGAAAACTGTACTCCAGATATTGTGCATGAATCAGTTTTTGATTTGATGTTTGAACTGGAGGCAGATGAATGGCAATTAGATTTTCCAACGGTTTATGGTTCTGCAAAAAATAATTGGATGAGTACAGACTGGAAAAAACAAACAGATTCTGTTGCTCCACTTTTAGATATGGTCCTTGAACATGTTCCTGGTCCAGAAATTGAAGAAGGAAATACTCAAATGCTAATCACTTCATTAGACTTTTCGTCATTTACTGGTAGAATTGCAATTGGAAGATTGCAAAGAGGTCAGTTAACTTCAGGAATGAAAGTTAATTTAATAAAGCGAGATGGTTCTAAAATTCCATCACGTATTAAAGAAATAAATCTTTTTGACGGCCTAGGACGTAAAAAAGTCGACAATGTCCAACCTGGAGATCTATGCGCTGTAATTGGTCTTGAAGATTTTCAAATTAGTGATACTATTGCTGATTTTGAAGCTCCTGAAGCTTTACCAACTATTGCAATTGATGAGCCTACCATGAGTATGCTTTTTACAATAAATGATTCTCCTTTTTTCGGACAGGAAGGTAAGTTTGTGACTTCTCGTCACATTCGAGAACGTCTTGAAAAAGAGCTTGAAAAAAACTTAGCAATACGTCTTGAAACAACAGATAGTTCTGATAAGTTTATAGTTTTTGGTCGTGGAGTGCTTCATCTTTCTGTTCTTATTGAAACAATGAGAAGAGAGGGGTATGAACTTCAAATTGGCCAACCTCAGGTAATTATAAAAGAAATTGATGGTGTAAAAATGGAACCTATTGAGGAACTAACCATTGATCTACCAGAAGATGTATCTGGAAAAGCAATCGAAATGGTAAGCCTTAGGAAAGGGGAGATGCTCGCTATGAATCCCAAAGGAAATCGTATGATTTGCAAATTTAAAATCCCTTCTCGAGGAATCATCGGACTTAGAAATCAAGTTTTAACAGCTACTGCAGGAGAGGCAATTATGAATCATCGTTTTGTTGAATTTAGCCCCTACAGAGGAGAAATTGCTGGTAGGGTAAATGGTTCTTTAATTTCGATGGAAAAAGGATTAGCAATACCTTACTCTTTAGATAAACTTCAAGAACGTGGAAAATTCTTTGTTGCTCCTAATGAATTAATTTACACGGGGCAAGTTATAGGAGAAAACACAAGACAAGACGATATGGTTGTTAATGTAACCAAGACAAAGAAATTGTCTAATGTGCGTGCAGCTGGATCTGACGATAAAGTTAAACTGGCACCACCAATTAAGTTTTCATTAGAGAAAGCTCTTGAGTACATTCAAAAAGACGAATATGTAGAGGTGACTCCAAACTCTTTGAGACTTAGAAAAATTTTATTAGATGAGAATGAAAGAAAGCGGCAAGCCGTTAATTATGTCACCATTTAAGTTTAGATTATTAATTATGAATAAAGAATAGTATAAAATTAAACCCCTAAAGTTAATTAGAGGGATGAATAATTGATGATTTTTTAAGGACAAGTTCCCCAAACAGGTTTATTAGCATTTGTAAGAGGAGAACTAACC
>CABXRK010000024.1 GCA_902514625.1 uncultured Bacteroidota bacterium | reverse complement strand
ATACATAATAAATGTTATAGGACTTTTAAGCTTACTTATTAAAATGAAAATCAAGATACAAGCAATAAAGACATTAAAATACCTAGGAAAATTTATTGCTGTTTCTACTTGATTTATTGCATAAAAGTATGACCCAGCTGCCCAAAAAATTAATAAGAAATAAGCCCAGAAAAAATAATTTTTTAATAATGAAACTAAAGAATCATTATAAGTACTGTAATTAAAAAATAAATATATAGTGGTTATTAAATTAATAGTTCCAAAATAAACCCACTGAGGGGCTAAAATATCTATTGCGCCCAAAGCCTTAATTGAACCCGTAAGGATATATAAAACAAGTAATATATAAGGCAATAAAGAACTATAATTTATCCTAGACATTATTATTTTTTTTTCAAAATATAAATATAAAAAAAGCCCTCTTAAAAAGAGGGCTTTTTATTAAAGAAAAACGGTTTATATATCGCTTTCTAGATCCTTATAATTAACTACCTATCAATGCAACCTCAGCAGCAACACTAATACCACTATCAGCAACTGCAGCAAGAGCAGAAGTAACATTACCAGCAGCATTATCGTCTGTAAACGCCGCCCTATTAGTTTTAGTAGAAGTTACCCCAGCAGCTGTATAAGTAACAACATCTATTTCGACTTCGAAAGATGAAGTTCCAGCAGCAGTAGATGCAACAAAGTTACCTAAGTAAGATACAAGATCAAAAATACCACTTGAGTTTGTTATTGTAGCAGCAATAGCAGGTTCAGTTTCAGTAGCAGCAACATGAGCAGTCATATCTGCAGTTAATGCATTATCAGTAATAGATACAGTTAATGTACTAGCAGATCCATCAGGATCAGTAATAGCATTAAAACTAATAGCAGCTAATTTGGCATTACCATTAATTTGCAGGTTTTTAACCTCAGCTAAACTGTCAGCATTAAGTGCAGTAACTAAATCGTTGTTATCAAAAATAAACTGAGCACCAAGCATTCCTTCAACATGATCATGACCAATAACAGTACCAGCCGTTGTTAATCCAGCAGCACCAGTAATAGATACTATCTTAATTTCACCAGCTGTAGTAATTCCAGTTAAAGTAGCAGCAGGAGAAGTAACATAAACTTTATCTAATTTTCCTCCAACAGTTAAACCAGTTAAAGCAGCAGCACCAGCAACAACTTTAACACCACTAAGTTGATTAGTGTCAAGTGGAGCAACAGCAGCTTTACCAGTAATATTAGCAGTTTTAATTGTAGCATAATCCCCATCAAGAACAACACTAGCTGTAGCAGCTAAAGCGGTTAATGTAAGATTCTCTACAGCAGGCATAACTAAAGTTGAAGAACCAGCAGAAGGTGACTTCATACCAGTAGCTGAAACCATATTTACAGTTTTAGCAGCTGTTAAAGTAAGAGAACCTGTTTGAGAAAATGCAGGTGCATTAAATGCTGTAGCAGCAGATATAGTTAAAACACCTCCACTAGAAGCTAATAAAGTAAAATCATGAACTAAAGCAGCACTTGTACCGGTTCCGATACTAGTTGCAGCAGGTAAATGAAGCTGAGCAGAACTAGATACAGAAATATCATCAACAGAAGCAGCGCTATCTGCATGAATAATACAAGTAGAAACAGTTCCAGCGATAGAAAAGTTATCTAAAGCAACAGCAGCAATATCAATAGTTGCAGCTTTAGCAGCACCAGTAATAGCTAAATCAATTGCTCCAGCAGTTTTATATCCTAAATCGATATCAGTAGCTAAAGCAGCAGCTAAACTAGTAACTAAAGCAGTTCCTACGTCAATCTTAGTAGCTGTGTTTAAAACAAGAACACCAGCAGCAGATCCAGTAGTATAAATTGAAGCAGCAGTAGATCCAGTTAAATCAACTGAAGTAGCAGCAGTTCCAATTTGAATAGCACCAGTTACCGCAATGTTATTCATAACTACAGCACCAGTATAAGTAGCACTTGCATTACCAGTTACAGTAGCAAGCTTAGGAAATAATGGCGCAACATTACCACTTGCTTGAAAATCAGTATCAACAAAAGATAGATTATTCAATTCTACAGCAGTATTTCCAGTAGCAGTAGCAGTATAAGAAACAGCCATTTTACCACCAGTAGCAGCACCAAGAACAGTAGCAAGTTTGTTAGTTACAGCATTTATACGAGCCATCGTAACTCCAGCTTGAAGTAAAAAAGCATCGCTTACCACAACTTCAACATTTCCATTAACGATCACATTAGGATCAGTAGGATCAGTAGAAACTAATGATTCAGCATACTGTAAAGTAGCTAAACTATTAATTGTAATACTTTGATTAATAACTGCATTAGCAGCTAATAATTCTTTTACATCAGCTTCAACACCAGCAAGAGAAGTTTTAATTCCTTCTAGTTCAGAAGCAGATGCAACAGTAGCTAATGAAGCCTCGATAGTATCAAGATCAGCTTGAGCAGTAGCCAAGCCAGTTGATAAAGCATCAGACTTAGTTCCATTAGCAGCGATCGCGGTACCTAGACCACTAACTGTTGCCTTTAATGCAGCAACGTCAGTACCCACAGTAGCGAGACCAGCAATAGACTGCTGTAATGCAGCAATCTTCGTGTTAAGATCAGAGAACTGATCATCATAATTTTGACAGCCAACTACCGTTAGTAAAACCGCCAAAAGACTTAATAAACCTTTTTTCATTTGATTAAAAATTAAATTAATATAAATAATGTTTAATATTTTAGATTAACATTTGTAGATGCAAATATAACTATATAATTTAAACCACAAATAATTTTCTAAAAAAAATAAAGATATTAATTCTTATGTAATTAACCCAAAAAATTGAATTAAATAAACTTCATTAAGATGTTTTTTGAAAAAAGCCCCTGAGAAAAGACTCAGGGGCTTAAAGGTTTTTAAAGTTTTTATTGACTTTAACGGTATTGACAAATGTATGAATATATTTTAGATTTCAAAGATTATTAATTAACCATTTATCAACAATTTTAAAGAATCTAAGTGATACACCTACAGTTTAACTATAACTTGTTCTATAACACTCGCCATAGCTCTCTGTAAACCACTTAGACTACTTATGTGATGATTCACCATAAAACTAAAAATCACTACTCTGCCATCTTTTAAAATATATCCGCTAAGACAGTGATTATTTTTTAAAGTTCCTGTTTTTGCATAAACCTTAAAGCCACTATTATTAAACTCATAGCTTTTATCTTTTTCCGAACTTCCAATTACTGGGAAAAATCGTTTTATAGACAAGAGGCTAATTTTTTTATAAATCCTATTTAAAACAAAAACTAAAGACTCAGCAGTTATCATATTATATCTTGAGAGTCCTGATCCATCAATCCATATAGGCTTTGGACTAATATTTGATAATTCTTTATCAATAATATATTCTATCCCCTTATTTATATCAAAGTAAGGATGCTCTTTACCACTAACCATTAAAGTTAATGATTCAGCAGTCAAATTATCACTATCCTTAATTAGCAATTTGAAGATTTCATCTTTTTGAGTACTGTAAAGAGTCTTATAATTTTCAGATAAATTAATCTCTTTACCATAATCAATTGCTATATCTTTTCTTATAGCATCACTTAGTAGTTTAACAAACAATCTATCGCTGGTTGAAAATGGAATAAATAAAGAATCCTTTTTTTTATCCTGTATAAATGTTTGAATTAATAGACTATCTATACTTCTACTCTTTAGCTCTTTGAAAAGTTTTGGCTTATAATTTATAATACCATCGCCTTTAGTTAATTTAACAACATTACCGTGAAAAGGGAATCCTGATCTTTCAGCAGAAAAATAATAGTTTACATCATCCCATGCCCATCCTGGGCCCAAACTCTTAGATTGAATTTTTCTAGGAAGATATATGATAGTGTCTTTTTGACTTTTCAAAAAAGGAATAACTATCGAATCTTGATATTTAGGATGGGCAACAAGTGGATATCCAGAAGACCAAAAATAAAATTTTCCTTTTTTCCTTTTATAATATAGTGCAGGTATAGAATCAAATGAACTAATTAAACCCAGTAAGGTAAGTAACTTCATATTTGATGCTGGAGTCATATACTTTTTGGAATTAAAATCAACTAATTTTTTTTTCTTTTTCATATCATAAAATACCGCGGAAACAGTAGCGCCTTTAAAAGCCTTCTCTTTTGAGATAAGTTTTAAAAATTTTCTTTTTGAAAAATGCTGCCCATAACTAAAATAGAGTGGGAAGGCAAATAGTAGTATAATTAAAATGATTCTTTTCACAATTAATTATTTTAATAGAATGTTAAGAGAAAAATATAAAAAATATTAATTCAAATAAAAAACTTACATTTAAAATCTGAAAAAAATAGGGTTTTACTAATATAAATTGTACTTGATTATAAAGAATTAAAATGGATTCTAAGAAAATTAAACTTGCTAAAGTATACTGGAAAAAAAACTTGCAATACCTATTTTTTCTGCTTTCTATATGGGCATTAGTTTCTTTTGGAGCTTCAATACTCTGGAAAGAATGGCTAGATCAGTTCTATTTCTTTGGATTTCCACTTGGGTTTTGGTTCGCTCAACAAGGTTCAATTTATGTTTTCGTGTTACTAATATTTATCTATGTAAGACTAATGAATCGTCTTGATGACTCAATTAATGAAAATCCCAAAAAATAATTTAAATAATTAAAAAACAAAATAAATGAGTGTACAATTGTGGACATATCTTATAGTAGGATTAACATTTGCACTATATATTTTTATTGCAATTAAAAGTAAAGCCGGGTCTACTAAAGAATTTTATGTTGCCGGAGGTGGCGTTTCTCCACTTGCCAATGGCATGGCAACAGCAGCTGATTGGATGTCTGCTGCCTCATTTATTTCAATGGCAGGAATAATAGCCTTTTCTGGCTATGATGGCTCTGTATATCTAATGGGCTGGACTGGTGGCTATGTTTTATTAGCATTATTATTAGCCCCCTATCTTAGAAAATTTGGGAAATTTACTGTTCCTGATTTTATCGGAGATAGATACTATTCACAAAGTGCAAGATTAGTTGCCGTTTTATGTGCTCTAATTGTTTCATTTACCTATGTTGCTGGTCAAATGCGTGGAGTTGGAATTGTTTTTTCAAGATTTTTGGAAGTAGATATAAATACCGGGGTATATATTGGTATGGCTATTGTGCTTTTTTATGCTGTTTTAGGAGGAATGAAAGGAATTACATATACTCAGGTAGCCCAGTATTGCGTATTAATTTTTGCGTTTATGGTCCCGGCTTTTTTTATTTCATTTCAAATGACCGGTAATCCAATTCCTCAAATCGGAATGGGAAGCACCTTAAATGATGGATCGGGACAATACTTATTGGAAAAGCTTAATGGATTATCTACAGAACTTGGATTTACAGCTTACACTCAAGGAAATAAACCAATAATTGATGTCCTTGCTATTACTCTTGCACTTATGGTTGGAACGGCAGGTCTGCCTCATGTAATTGTAAGGTTTTTTACCGTAAAAAAAATGAGGGATGCTAGAAAGTCTGTTGGACTGGCATTACTATTTATAGCACTTTTATATGCAACTGCACCTGCAATTGCAGTTTTTGCTAAAACCAATTTAATAGAAACTGTAAGTAATAAAAAATATAGTTCTATGCCTTTATGGTTTAAAAATTGGGAAACAACTGGACTGATAGAATTTACTGACAAAAATAACGATGGTAAAATACAGTATCTAGCTAATAAAGAAAAAAATGAGCTGAGAATTGATAATGATATTATGGTTCTAGCAAATCCAGAAATAGCAAGACTTCCAGCTTGGGTAATAGCTCTTGTTGCTGCTGGAGGACTTGCAGCTGCATTATCTACTGCTGCCGGATTACTTTTAGTTATTTCCACATCCGTGTCTAACGATTTAATTAAAAAGGTTATTAATCCTAATATTAGTGAAACTAATGAACTATGGACTGCTCGTGGATCTGCCTCTATCGCTGTTCTTATCGCAGGTTATTTTGGAATAAATCCACCGGGGTTTGTGGCTGCTGTAGTTGCTCTTGCTTTTGGCCTTGCTGCGGCTTCTCTTTTTCCTGCAATAGTACTTGGAATTTTTTCAAAAAAAATTAACAAACAAGGAGCAATTAGCGGAATGATTGTTGGTATTTCCCTGATGTTGTATTATATGGTTAAGTTTAAGCTTGGATGGTTGGGAGAAATTCCTCCAAAAAGCGAATGGTGGTTTGGAATTTCTCCAGAAGGATTTGGAACCATTGCTATGATCGCAAATTTTATTGTTTCCATTTTGGTCTCCAAACTCACTTTGTCTCCTCCTAAAGAAATTCAAGAAATGGTTGAGAGAATTAGAGTACCCGAAGATTTTTAATCGATGAAATTATTTCTTATTATTTTTTTTTCAGCACTCTCAATATTATGTTATTCTGTTGTAATTATAATGTATACCAAACTTAGCTTTATTGATACACCATATCTAATAGCAGGAATTATACTAGACATTATTGCAGCTTTAATTTTTAAGTCTAAATACTGGTAAAAATTATAACATCCCTAATTTAAGGCCGAAATAGATATTTCTCAAAGGAGCCGGCTCAAAATATCTACCACCAAAAGCATTAATTCTAATATTATCCGAATAAGCAGTATTAAAAATATTGTTTATCCCTAAAAATGGGACAAAAACAAAACTAGGTCTACTAATTTCTTTTCTAATCTTAATTTTTCCCAACCAAAATGATGATTCTTTTACCTGATTTGCATCAGAGGTATATAAATGATCAACAAAATTAATTTCAGCTCTTAAAAATATATCTTTAAATAATTTGATATTTAAAGCAGAATTTAATTGATTTTTAGGAATTCCAGGCAAAAAATTCCCTTTAAAGCTTTTAGATCCATAATTGAATTCATCATACTTAAAATCAGAAAATGTAAAAGAATTTTCTAGCTTTAATAAGCTTGAAAAATTATGATTGAAATTTATTTCGATTCCTTTTCTTTTGGTCTTACCAGCATTTCTATAAAATTTTCTTCCAGGATATGATTCAATTTCATAAGGTATTATCTCATTAGTAGTTGGAATATAAAAAGCAACAATCTCAAAATAAGAATTCCTTGTTGTTCTTTTAACACCTATTTCATAATTATATGCACTTTGCGAAGATAAATTTCGATTTAAACCACTTTCTGAATAAGGATTTGAAGAAAGTTCACTTAAAGTTGGAGTTTCAAAACTTGATGAAAAAGAAGTCCAAAAGTTGAGCTTTTCAGTAACTTGATATCCCAATGCAATGTTAGGATTAATCTTGTTTAATTTTATATCTAATAATTCTCTATTTGTAGCCAAAATGTTTTGATCCCATCTTAATCCAAGATTAATTACTATATTTTTATATTTAAAATGATCAATAAAGAAAACTGCGACATTATCAAAAGATTCTATTTGATCTAAAGTCAATTTTCCTTTATCTCCTTTTAAATTATTAAATCTTTTTCTATGATCGTTTTGAATCGATAATTCAGTTCCAAAATATAAGGTATTAACATATTTTTCATTTTCTTGAAAAAGCGAAATATTAAAATTCCCTCCTCCATAATTTCTTTTTAAATCTACTATACCTGAATTCTCAAAGGGGAGTTTTCCAAAAAAATTTCTTTTTGAAAAAAAACTTGATGCAGATAATTTTATATTTGAAATTGGTTTATACTCCCATTGTAAAGATGTTTTAAAATGGTCAATCACTTCGTGAGAATCATAATCAATATTTTTCTGTCTTGCTCCCCTTCTATTTAATTTTCTCTCATCATTATTTAAACCCCCTGGATCCCCAGCAAATGGACTATCAGTATAAGATATTAAAAATTTGAAATTTCCATTATTTTTCGTTTTATAAGAAACCTTAGTCAAAAAGTTTTTTTGCCTATTAATTCCTCTTTCTCTATAGCCATTAGTGTTAAATTTATTAGCATGAAATAAAACTTCAAATTTTGATTTTTTTAAACCTATAACTGCTTGATAGTTTTTCATCCCATAATCTCCAATTGTGGTTTTTAAGTTTATAAAATTCTTTTCAAAATCAGATATTGATTGGACACTTATAACCCCACCTGAGGAACTTCCATATAAACTTGCTATGGGACCTCTAATAACCTCAATCCTTTTAATAATTCCAAGATTTAAATTATCTAATTGTCCCTGCCCATCAGGGGTTGTTTCGGGAATACCATCAACTATAAGCTTAATACCTCTTATTCCAAATGCAGACCTAGCACCAAAACCCCTTATTGAAATTCTTAAATCCTGGGCATAGTTATTAGAATTAAGGCTAAATACACCAGGAATATTATTTATAAATTCTTTTAATGAATTTTGTTGTAAAATATCTAAATTTATGGAATCAATTATTGTAACAGATAAAGGCATTGATTTTTTCTTAGAGTCTATTTTAGTTGAATTTAAAATAACTTCTTTTAAATTCAATGTTTTTAATTCTATTGAATCTGACTGGGCTTTAATATGATTTGTTAGTATTACTAATATTATTGTTATAAGTAGTTTTTTATTGCAATTTTTGATCAATAACATTAATTCCTTTTTTATCTGTTTTTAAGAAGGACAATATTAAAAATAAAAATTTAAAAAAATGAAAAAAATAATTACTCTTGCTTTTAAAATTATTGGTATTTTTTTTAGTGTCTTAATAATTATTTTATTGGTCCTTACTTCAACTTATTATTTAAATCAAAAAAGAACTCTTAAAAATTATTATAGTCAAATCGGACCACCTGTAAAAAACATTTTTATAGACGGAATTAAATATCGAGATTTAAATAAAAATGGATTACTAGACCCTTATGAAAATCACCTTCTTACCATTGAGGAAAGAGTTCAAGACTTAACCTCTAAAATGACAATTGAAGAAAAATCAGGTCTAATGTATCTTTCTGTTTCTCGAATGAATTCAAAAGGAGAGCCGATTGACCTTCCAGAAATAAATTTTAATCCTTTTTCTATTTTCATGTCATTGATGTTCCCTGGTACTAGTGCATTAATTATTGAAAAAAAAATTAACCACTTTGGAATTAGAGAAGATTTCCCAGCTAATATAATGGCAAAATTTAATAATAACATTCAAAAAATAGCTGAAAGAACTAGACTTGGAATACCAATAACTATAGCTTCAGATCCGCGACATTCATTTAAAGATGCCCTAGGCACGGATGATCGTACAAGTGCATTTTCAACCTGGCCTTCAGCATTAGGCCTTGCAGCAACAAGAGACAGCGCTTTAGTAAGAAAATTTGGAGCAATAGCAAGAGAAGAATATAAAGCAGTAGGGATAAGACTAGCTTTACATCCAATGGCTGATTTAGCAACTGAACCTAGATGGGCTAGAAATTATGGAACTTTTGGTGAAGATGCCAAATTAGCCTCTGAAATGACTTATGCCTATATTAAGGGGTTTCAAGGGGATACTTTGTCTTCAAAAAGCGTTGCTTGTGTGACAAAGCACTTCCCGGGGGGAGGCCCTCAAAAAGATGGGGAAGATGCTCACTTTCCTTATGGAAAGGATCAAGTATATCCAGGGGAAAATTTTTATTACCATCTTATCCCTTTTTCAGAAGGGGCTTTCAAAGCAAATACTGCTCAAATAATGCCTTACTATGGAATCCCTCAAGGGCAAACATCTGAAAATGTTTCATTCAATTTTAACAAAGAAATATTAACAACTCTCCTTCGAGATTCACTAAAATTTAAGGGTGTAGTAACATCAGATTGGAGTATAATCAGTCCCAACGGCATTCTTGAAAAAATTGGAATGGATGAAACTAGAGCTTGGGGAGTAGAAAATCTCACTCCACCTGAAAGACTTGAAAAAGCAATTGATGCTGGCTGTGATCAAATAGGTGGAGAAAGTAATACTAATATGTTAGTTGAATTAATTAAATCTAATATCATTTCCGAAGATAGAATTAATGTCTCAGTTAAAAGACTTCTTCGTGATAAATTCACTTTAGGATTATTTGACAATCCATACGTAAATGAAAATAGCGCTAATACTTTAGTAAATAAAAAAGAATACGTTGAAAGTGCTGAAATTGCTCAGAAAAAATCGACAGTGCTATTAAAAAACGATGGGATTCTTCCTTTAGCAAAAAAATCAAAAATATATTTGGAGGGTTTTAATAATACCTCATCTTTCAATGATTACAGCATTATAGTAGATAAGCCTGAAAATGCTGAATTTATAATTAAAAAAATTAACACTCCCTATGAAAAAAGAAGTGGACACTTTTTTGATTTTTTTATAAAACAAGGAAGGCTTTATTATCAAAAAAGCGAGATTGATGAACTTAAATACCTAAAAAAAATTAAACCTTTAATTACTATTGTCAATCTTGAAAGGGCTGCTATACTTACTCCTATTGATTCAATTAGCAACTCTTTAATAGCTGAATTTGGAGTTCCAAATAAAGTTATATCACAATTAATTTTTGGTGAATATAAGCCAAGTGGAAAATTACCCGTAGAAATTCCTCGAAATCAAAAAGCTGTTGAAAATCAATTGGAAGATGTTCCATATGATTCAGAAAACCCTCTTTATAAATTTGGTCATGGTTTAACTTATTCTGATTAAAAAATGTACTTAAGCGATACAGAAGAAATTTTAGTTTTAATTATTGGCATTGCACTAGCTTTAGGTCTACTTTTTAAGACCTATAAAGACTATCATTCAATGACAAATGAATATGAAAAAAAAATCAAAAAAAAAGAGGCTGATGAAAAATATGTTAAAGAACTAATAAAAAAATTAGACGCAAGGACTGAATTGTTAGATAAAACAGCTGAATTAGTAAAAAAACAAAACAGTAAGAAAAATTAATATTGTATATACAATTGTTGTTATGAAAATAAATATTAGAATATATTAACTTAATATAAGTTTATTTATAAACTCTAACGTAATCGATTTCCATAGTTGATGATTTGAAATTCTCATCAACTTTATTACCAACAAAATTCCCTCCCATCGCTACATTTAATATTATAAAAAAATTCTGGTTATATGGATAATTTGACTTATTAGCATAAGAATAAACAGCTACATCATCAATATAAAAAGTTAAATTATCATTATTCCATATCAATGAATAATTATGAAATTCATCAGAAACATTTTTTATTTCGTTTACCACTGAAGTAAAATAAACATGATTCCCTTTTTCATCAGCTCTATGAACGGTAGTATGTATACTCCCATCTTTAAATCCATCATACTCCATAATATCGATTTCTCCGCAATAAGGCCAATCTACCTGATCAAAATTTGATCCCAACATCCAAATTGCCGGCCAAGTACCACCTCCTTTAGGAAGTTTTGCTCTAACCTCAATTTTTCCATACATAAAATCAAACAACCCTTTACTAACAATTCTTGCAGAGGTAAATTCTTTTCCTTTGTAATTCTCTCTTTTAGCGATAATTTTTAAAACTCCATTTTCTACATTAACATTGTCAAGACGATCAGTATAGTACTGAAATTCATTATTCCACCAACTACCATTATTTGGAGGTACAGTTTCTGCGTACCAATTTTTATTACAAAATGAACCATCTTCATCAAATTCATCTGCCCAAATAAGAGTTTTGTAATCTCCTTTTATTTGAGCATTTGAAATTACCCCAGAGCAGCTTTCATCAATTTGATTAGATGTTATAATATTAACCATAGAATCTTCTTCAAAAGAATTATTTCCTTCGCTAGTAGAACATGAGAAAAAAATTAATACATTCGATATAAATAAAACAGTTTTAAACATAGCTAAATATACATTTTATAACATAAATTACTTTATTAATGGAGATTATTCCTCATTCTGGATTTAGTTTTTTATCAATTATTAAAGCGCTACCTGGTTTATTTTTTTTATTGGGAATAGCATATCTCTTAAGTAATGATAAAAAAAATATTCCTTGGAAAACAGTTATAATTGCAATATTAACTCAACTTTTAATAGGCATTTGTATTTTAAAAGTCCCTGTAATAAAGTTGATTTTTGAAAATATTGGTCAAATTTTTCTTGCTGTTATTGACTCTACAATTAATGGAACATCATTCCTTTTTGGATCATTAATAAACATTAATTCTGAATATATTTTTGCTTTAAATGTTTTGCCTGTAATTATATTTTTCTCTGCTTTATCATCAATGTTATACTATTATGGTGTAATTCAAAAAGTAGTGGGGTTTTTTGGCTGGTGTCTTAGAAATATTGTTAAAATTTCCGGAGCAGAAAGTCTTTCTTTAACTGGAAATATCTTTCTAGGACAAACAGAAGCGCCTCTCCTAATTAAAGGATATTTAGAAAAAATGAATTATTCTGAAATATACACAGTAATGATTGGGGGAATGGCCACAGTAGCAGGATCAGTTTTAGCCGGATATGTTAGTTTTTTAGGAGGTGATGATCCCATTGAAAGATTAAATGTTACTACTAATTTAATTGCAGCATCCGTAATGGCAGCTCCAGGAGCTGTAGCAATAGCAAAAATAATAGTACCTAATCCTAACAAAACTTTAAATAAGGACATCTCGATAGAAAAGGACAAAAAGATTGGCAATGTTCTAGATGCGATAACAGAAGGGACAATCCAAGGCATGAAATTAGCTTTCAATGTTGGAGCAATGTTACTTGTTTTTATTGCTCTTTTAGGATTATTAAATAAAATTCTATTTTTTCTTGGAGATATAACTCAATTAAACCTAATTATTGAAAATAATACTACTTATAGTGATCTTTCCCTAGAATTTTTATTAGGTTATTTATTTGCTCCAATTATGTGGATTATAGGAATTGCAAAAGAAGATATAACATTAATGGGACAACTGCTAGGAATAAAAATTGCTGCCAACGAATTTCTAAGCTATTTGTACTTAAGTGATTTAAAAAATGTATCTGAAGCTGTTCACCTAACCTATCAAAAATCTATTTTAATGGCAACATTTATGTTATGTGGATTTGCTAATTTTCAATCTATTGGAATTCAAATTGGAGGAATAGGATATTTAGCACCAAATCAAAAAAAACTTATTTCAAGTTATGGCCTAAAAGCAGTAATCGGAGGCACTTTAGTGTCATTAATCTCAGCAACTTTTGCTGGAATTATTTTGGGATAACTAAATCACAGTAGTCTTAATTTTTTGCCATTGCTTTTTTAGTAAAAAAGCAGAAATTAAAGCAAAACAAGTAAAGGAAATAGCATAAAAATTTTCCCCATAAATCCAATACCCTGTTGCAAACATGCAGCTATAAATTAATGCACATCCTAAAAGCATAGCAAAAATTCCCGATGGAACACTCCATCCCTCATCTTTTTTATCTTTAATTTCAATATTTTCAATTTCAGCTTCTTTAACTATTTTATCCCATCCTGGCCCTCCAGGTTGAATTTTGATATAAAAATTTCTTAAAACTTCCTTACTTTCAGCCCTGGTACAAAATGTGACAATCAACCAAAGAGAAGTTGTAGTTAGAACAACCATAGGAAATTCCATATAATCTTCAAAAAATCCATTTTCAGAATCAAAAAGGTAATTTCCAATTGGAGTTAATTTTAGGGTTAAAGAAATTATTCCAGAGGCAAACATAGCAGTTATTTCACTCCAAGCATTAATTCTCCACCAAAACCATCTCAAAATAAAAATCAATCCTGTTCCAGCACCAAAAACTAAAAGAAGATTAAATAATTGCAAAGCATTTTGTAATAGTAAAGCCAATAAAGCACTTAAAATCATTAATAAAATCGTAGAAATTCTTCCAACTGCAACTAATTGCTTTTCCGATGCTTTAGGATTAATTTGCTGTTTGTAATAATCATAAACTATGTAAGAAGACCCCCAGTTAAGCTGAGTAGAAATAGTGCTCATATAAGCAGCTATTAATGATGCAAGTACTAATCCTAATAAACCACTTGGCAGCAAGGTCAACATGGCTGAATATGCAAGGTCGTGCCCTAATTTATCATCTGATACATTAGGGAAAGCTTCTTGAATACTTGCTAAATCAGGAAAAACAACTAGTGAAGCAAGAGCAACCATAATCCAAGGCCAAGGTCTCAAAGCATAATGCATAATATTAAAGAAAAAAGTAGCTCCTATTGCATGGTTTTCATCTTTAGCAGCTAACATTCTTTGAGCAATATATCCTCCACCACCAGGTTCAGCTCCTGGATACCATGAACTCCACCACTGAACAGCAAGTGGAATTATTAAAAGGGTTATTATCGCATTTTTATCATTAAGATTAGGCATAATTGAAAGCTTATCTACTATATTTTCATCTGACATCAATTGACTTAATCCTCCAACTTCCGGAAGATTAACCAAATAATAAGCGGCACCGATTGAACCTACCATAGCAACAAAAAATAATATAAAATCAGTATAAACAACTCCTTTAAAACCTCCAAGGGCGCTAAAAATAACTGTTATTAATCCAGCTCCAATAACCGTTTCCCAAGGCTCTAGATTTAACATTACGCCGCCAATTTTAATAGCAGCTAATGTCACAGATGACATGGTTATAACATTAAAAAAAACACCTAAATAAATAGCTCTAAATTTTCTTAAAAATCTTGCGGAAGCCCCTCCATATCTTAATTCATAAAACTCCAAGTCAGTATTTACATTAGATTTTCTCCATAATTTTGCATATACAAAAACCGTTAGCAGTCCTGTTAATAAAAATGCCCACCAAACCCAATTTCCAGAAACGCCATCATTTCTGACAATATCTGTTACTAAATTAGGGGTATCAGTAGAAAAAGTAGTTGCGACCATTGAAAGCCCTAAAAGCCACCATGGCATACTTTTACCTGACAAGAAAAATTCAGAAGAATTTTTTCCAGCTTTTTTTGAAACCCAAACACCAATAGTTAAAGTAATACTGAAAAAAAATATTATTATAAACCAATCTAATATAGATAAGTGCATTTTAATTAATTTTGTTAATCAGTGAATATAGTAAAATTTAAAAGTATTAGTTAATAAAATTATTTAAATAGAAAGACATTACAATTTAATTATAATTAATTAGTTATAATTAAACTAATTGTATCAATTATTAAGATGAAAATTATCAATTTTTTATATTTCTCTTTAGCTGCTTTTTTCCTTACTGGATTCCTATTTACTTTAACAGCTCAAGTTGAAAATTCGTCTAATTACTTGTCAATAGACAAAGAGCCTCCAAATCTTCTTCTACCTAAAAAAAATATTCCTTTAATAGGAAAAGACTTTTTAGATTCTAAACCAATTGATATAAAAGATCCAAATATAAATTTCACTTCTCCTAATATAAAACCCGAAGAAAAATTTATTGATCCCGGGAAGTATTATCTATCTAAAATAAAAAATCCTGAAAACAAAAAAAATCCAAAAGACTTTAGAATAAATCAATATCTAGGTGATTTTAAAAATAATGGAGAATTTGTTGAGATTATTTTTCGAGATCATGAATATTTTGATGGTGATAGAATTCAAATATTAGTTAATGATAATATCATTGTGCAAAATGTTCTTTTAGAACAAAGCTTTAAAATGCTAAACATGAAACTTCAAGCAGGATTTAATAAAATTGATTTCCTTGCATTGAATCAGGGCGAATCCGGTCCAAATACTGCTGAGGTTAGAGCTTTCAATGATAAAGGAGAGCTTATTACGTCCAATCAATGGAATTTAGCTACTGGAGTTAAAGCTACCCTGATAATCGTAAAAGAGTAAAAACTGTATATTTTTATTTTAAAATAAATTATTAATCATTTCTGAATTTGCTCTAAAAAGATTTATTTTAATGCTGTTAAAATAAATTTGCACTATTCATGCTTACGAAAATTGGAGAAAAATTTACCGATTTTTTTAAAAAGTATATGCCAGATGCTTTTGTGTTTGCAATTATTCTAACTTTCATAACTGGAATTTCTAGTTTAATAATTTTAGAAATTGGGGTTTTTGAAATTATCAACTCATGGTATAAAGGCTTTTGGACTCTATTAGAATTCGGAATGCAAATGGTTCTAATTATTGTTACAGGTTATGCAATAGCTCTTTCCCCTTTAATAAATAAACAAGTTGACAAGCTAAGTCAAATAATTAATACTCCTATTCAGGTATATTATTTTGTAACTCTTCTTGGAATTTTAGTTAGTTTAATAAGTTGGGGTTGGATCGTAATTGTAGCAGTTTTAGCTCGTGAATTAGCTTTAAGGGTTAAAGGAATCAATTATCCTTTTTTAATTGCTTGCACATATTTTTCGACAACTGCATATGTCTGTGGCCTTTCTAGTTCAATACCATTACTATTAAACACTAAAGGAAATTATTTAATTAAAACAGAAATTATAGAGCGAACTATTTCTACTGATTTGACTCTTGGCTCTTCTTTAAACATTACTATCCTTTTAATATATGTTATTCTCGCACCCTTATTATTTATTTTAATTAGACCTAAAAACGCTAAAGGCCAAGAATTAAATGATTTACTTATATCTAAGAAAAAAATTAAAAAAGAAATTACTATTAAAGAAGAGGCTGAATCTCAAAAATTACCTTTTAAAGCAATTTCAGACAATCTTAATAATAGTTCTATTTTAATGTTTTTAATATGCTTTATAGGGTTTACATATTTAACAAGATACTTTTATTTCAATGGCTTTGATCTTAATTTCAATATCATGATCTTCATTTTCTTATTCTTTGGAATGTTTTTACACAGGACCCCAATAAGGTATGGGATAGCTCTTAGAAAAGCTAGTAATAATGTTTCGGGAATAATTTTACAATTTCCTTTTTATGCAGGGATCATGGGTATTATGATTCATACGGGACTTGGTGGAAAATTAGCTGACCTTATCTCCGATTTTGCAACAGTTGATACCTATCCTTTTTTTTGTGCAATTTTAGGTGGAGTTGTCAATTTTGCAATACCTTCAGCGGGAGGAGAATTTGCTGTAATTGGTCCCAGTGTGATTGAAGCAATTAAGGAAATAGGAAATGGTCTTAACGAATACGAATTAATTAAAATGATAGCTAGAGCTTCAATGTCTGTTGCATATGGAGAAACTCTTACTAATTTGTTACATCCTTTTTACTTGCTACTAGTAATTCCTATAATGGGAGTAGGAGTAAATCTACAGGCTAGAGACGTTATGGGATATTTAGTACTACCATTTATTCTTTGTTTTACTATCATATCATTACTAATTACTTTTATGCCTTTATAATACTTTTACAAACCTATTGTAGGGCTTGGAAAATTTAATTTGATTATCTCCGGATTAAAAAAGACTCTTTAAGAAAAGGAATTATTTAAAATCGAAATTTTATAAATAATTCACTTCCACTTTTTATTAGTGCAGATTCGCCTGAAGGAGTTCCAAAATCATATGCATAAGCAAAGATGAATCCGAATTTAGTTTTAATAAGAATAAGTAAATTATTATATCCTGTATTTTTAAATCCTCCTCCAATTTCTATTATATCTTTATAATCAAGAGTAGTCCCAAAATGTGTTTGATTTTGTCCATCGGGGATTAACTTAACACTAATAAATGGTTTTATTTTAAAATCGTATAAATTAGTATTTATAGAAGTTCCTGCTAAAAAATATGTATTGGGTTTTTCTGACCCTACGAAAGCTTCTTTATCTACAAAAATTTTTGGATTTAAAAAATTAGGTATTGAAGCAGACAAATAAAATTTTTCAGTTTTATAAAGTGCTCCTAAACCAAATATTGGATAGGTCGCATTATTTTGAGTGGCTATAGCAGGGTTTGCTTCAGTAGTGATTCTACTTAATCCTTCAAGATTAGTGTTTTTAGTATTTGCTCCAATTTTAACTCCTAAAAAAAGATTACTTTCTTCATCTATAGATAATTGATAACTTGCATCAAGTGAATACTGAGTCCGTGTATCAATAAAAATTTTATTTGAAATTACAGAAGCTCCTATACTTAAATTTTTTTTTGGATTTCCACTGTAATAAAAATAATTTATTTTAGGAGCTTGACTAACACCTTTCCATGGAGATCTTGTAGTGAATGAAATTTCTCTTCCTTCACTTCCAGTAAAGGCAGGATTAAATGCATTCATATTAAATCGCTCCATTATCATATTTTCTTGAACTTGAGCAAAGCTCATCAAATAAAATAATAGAAAAATTTTAATTAAAAAGTGTTTTTTCATTTTTTCTTATTAATTAAAAATATATAACCATCCTTCAATTATTTCATTAGTTTTCCCCAAAGAGACTCTATAATGATAAGGGCCTGTTGAAAGTTGATCTCCAGTTTTAATATTATTCCCAGACCAATCATTTTGATAATCCATAGATTTAAATACTAAACTCCCCTCAGGAGAATAAATCTTAACTTCCGTTCTCGGATAGTTTTCAATATTTATAATCTTCCATGTCGATTCTATTCCATTCTGACTTGGAGTTAATACCCCAGAAATTAATATCTTATCATCTGAAAACCCATCATTATTTTTATCCGTATCCTCATTATCTCCAATTCCGTCTCCATCAGTGTCTAAAGACTCATTAGGATTCTTTGGAAAAGCATCTCTTATGTCGTCTACACCATCATTATCAGAATCAAATTCAAATCGATTATCTATCCCATCACCATCACTATCCAAACAAAGCAAATTGTTTAATGGAAAATCATCGTTTATATCTAAACAATAATCATTATCGTCATTCGTGTCTTCATTATCTCCTATTCCATCTCCATCAGTATCTAGAGACTCATTAGGATCTAAAGGAAAGGCATCTTCATCATCCAAATAAGAATCTCCATCATCATCGTTATCAATACAATTAGCAATGCCATCATTATCACTATCAATAGGGGAATCTGCAATATCCAATGGATCTTTATCACATTCTAATTCTTGAATGTCCGACCAAGTATCATTATCATCATCTTTGTCAATATTGTTCCCTAAGCCATCTCCATCAGTATCAATCCACTCTGTTGAATCAAATGGAAATGCATCATTATTATCCAAATAGGTGTCATTATCATCATCATTATCACATGTATCTCCTAAGCCATCAGAGTCATTATCCTTCTGGTCTGGATTTGCTCTATACATACAATTATCCTCTCCATTTAATAAACCATCATCATCAATATCTTCATTAACATCATTAACAATTATCTGAAATGACATAGTATAGGAGGAAAGACCATCATTACTTTGTATCCTTATTGAATATTCTGATCTAGACTCGTAGTCAATTTCGGCATTTGTAAGTAAGGTCCTACCGCTAATTATAAATTTATCATTATCATCATCTCCCATTCCAGATACGAAAGAATAAATATAAATACCAGAACCACCACCAATAGAAGAAAATTGACCTACAAGAGTGCCTAGAGGGACTTTTTCATATACATTATCAGGAAATAAACTTATCCCAGATTGAGTGCTCACAACAAAGTTTGAGGTTGCTATCCCTTGTGTGTATTTACTTGTTCCAACTTGTCTGGCTATAATCGTACATGGACCCACACCTTTTATTATTATTTGATTCCCTATCACCTCAGCAACATTTGTGTTACTACTTTCATAAGTAATATCCCCTGGCCTATTCGATGTTGGCACTGTAAAAGTAAAATTCGGATCCCCATATATCTTATCAGGAATATCAAAATCAGAAATTATGGTGTTCCCTTTCAATACCCTTATAATGTATTTCATCGTTGGCGCTTGATTATACTCAATATTACCAGGTTGATCAACATCAATTGTAATTGTTCCTACACCACTTATATCTATAACATTCCCACTTATACTACCAATTGAACCAGAACTTATAGTATAACTTAAAGGTAATCCTGAATCAGAAGAAGCATTTATAGTATACGATAAAGCCTCAGCGTAATTTAAATAAATAATAGGCGATGGTGGAGGAGAAATGTTTTGATTTAATTTCGTGACATCCATAGTAAGAATAATTGAAGCTGCAGCATTATAATTAGGATGATCGGCAACATTCGTTGAAAAAGTTAATGTTACAAGTCCTGTTAAAGCTATGTCACTAAGGTCAATCGTAGTGACTGATCCAGTTATAGAAGCAGCCGAACCAGGAGACATTGTTATATATACAGGAGCTCCAGAGGTAGAGGTTGCAGTTACAGAAAAGGTGGTGAAATCTTTTAAAGGCTTTGTTATAGGAAGACTCTGAACTCGAATCTCTTGAGAAGCTTTCTGAATTTGAAGTGTTGTTGTTACTACTTTAGACGAATAATTATTATCCGAGGCAAGAGTAGCCGTTAAAATAACCGTTCCAGCATTATTTATAGTAACTAATCCAGAATTAGGATCTATACTAGCAGTAGCTGAACCTGAAGATGTATAGGTGATCGATCCCGTATAATCCGCATTAGTAATTGGGGTGTCAACAGTAAATGGTGGATCCAAATACACACTTGTAATTGAGGAGGTCCAAGATACCGTTGGACTTATCTTAGCTACGGTTATAGTCATAGTCGCTGTAGCTGAATTATAATTACTGTCCACAATTTGTGTTACTG
>CABXRK010000023.1 GCA_902514625.1 uncultured Bacteroidota bacterium | reverse complement strand
TTCATTTTAACATTAGATACTTTGAAATGTACAATAAAAATTTAGAGATTTCAGATCAATGGTTTGGTGGAGGAATTGATTTGACACCTTATTATATTTTTGAAGAAGATATAAATTATTTTCATCAAAAATGTAAAATAATATGTGATAAATTTGATAATTCTCTCTACAAAAAATACAAAAAAAATTGTGACAACTATTTTTGGAATTCTCACAGAAATGAATCAAGAGGAGTTGGAGGATTATTTTTTGATTACTTAAAAAAAAATGAAAAAGTCTCTTTAAAAAATTTGTATAAATTTATCTCTGAAATTGGTGATAATTTTTTATTAACATACATTCCCATTATAAATAAAAGGAAAAATATAAACTATACAGCTGAAGAAAAAAAATGGCAAGAAATACGAAGAGGTAGATATGCTGAATTTAATCTAGTCCATGACAAAGGAACTTTATTTGGGCTTAAAACAAATGGTAGAATTGAAAGTATTTTATCTAGTTTACCTCCTATTGTTAGATGGGAATATGACTTTACTCCCAAAAAAGGATCAAAAGAAGAAAAACTAATTGAAGTTCTCAAAAATCCTATTGACTGGATCAATTAATAAAATAAAAAAATGTTCCCAAAAAAAAGAAACCGCAGATTAAGATCAAATAAAACATTTAGGGAAATGTTTCAAGAAAATCATTTATCACCTAATGATTTTATTGTACCTCTTTTTATAACAGAGGGCAAAAATATTAAAGAAGATATTAAATCTATGCCCGATTATTATAGAATGAGTATAGATTTAATAAAAAAAGAAGTTAAGTTACTTTGGGAAATGGGATTAAGGTCAGTTCTTTTATTTCCAAAAATAGAAAAATCCCTTAAAAACAATACTGGTTCTGAAGCTTTAAATCCGAATGGATTAATTCAAAGAGCTATAAAAGAGATCAAAAACTCTATTCCCGAAATGGTTATTATGACTGATGTAGCTCTTGACCCTTATTCAAGTTACGGTCATGATGGGATTGTTGAAAATGGTAAAATCATTAATGATCTAACAGTTGAAATATTAAAAAAAATGGCCGTTTCGCATGCTTCATGTGGTGCAGATGTAATAGCTCCGAGTGATATGATGGATGGTACAATTAAAAATATCCGATTAGAACTTGAAAAAGAAAAATTTCACGAAACCCTTATCATGAGCTATAGCGCTAAATATGCTTCAAATTTTTATGGACCTTTCAGAAGTGCTCTAGATTCTTCTCCAGGTTTTGGTGATAAAAAAACATATCAAATTGACTTCCATAATAGTAAGCAAGCGATCAGAAAAACTATTACTGATATAGAGGAGGGGGCTGATATTGTAATGATTAAACCTGGATTAACTTACTTAGATATTGTTAAAGAGTTGAGTTCAATGATTAACATTCCCATTGCTTCTTATCAAGTTAGTGGAGAATACTCTATGTTAAAAGCTGCAGCAAAAAAAGGATATATTGATTATGAGAAAACAATTTACGAACAACTTATTGCTTTTAAAAGAGCTGGTTCTAAATTAATAGCAAGTTATTTTGCGAAAGAAATTGTAAAAAAATTTCTTTAATACTTAATTTAGAGATAAATTAATCATCATTATTATTTATTATGAATAAAAATATCCTTGTTCCTGCTATTATTGCTTTCTCTATAACACTTTTAATTATAATAATACAATCTAGTAATTATTCATATATTATTCCAGGAATATTTAAAATTTATGGCAAGGGTCATACTACCGCATATTTAGATGATTATAAAATTTTCCGAAATAGAATTGTTGAGGGTTCAAAAAACTCAAAACCATGGCCTAAACATAAATTATATAATACTATTAAACCTTCTAAGAAATTAAAAGATATTAATACTGAATATAAGACTGTTGCATACCTAATAATATTAAATGATAGTATTTTTTTCGAATCTTATTACGATGGGTATACAAAAAAAACTAAAAGCAACTCTTTTTCTATGGCTAAAAGCTTTGTTACCGCAATGCTAGGAAAAGCAATTATGGAAAAAAAAATATCAAGTTTAAATCAAAAAGTTGGAGGATTTTTTAATCAATTTAATAATGGGAAAGCATATAATTTAACAGTTGGAGACCTTGCTAGCATGTCTTCTGGTCTAGATTGGAAAGAAGAATATTACAACCCATTAAATATTACAACTCAAGCATATTTTTCTAAAGACATAAAAAAACTGGTTTTAGATAGAAAAATTATAAGTCCTCCAGGTAAAAAATATAAATATCTTAGTGGTAACACTCAGTTGCTTGGCATGTTGATCTCTAAAGCTGTAGGCGTGCCTATAAGCAATTATTTTTCCGAAAAAATTTGGAAACCAATAGGAGCTTCTGAAAACGCACTATGGCAAATTGATGGAAGTGAAAATGGTGTTGAAAAAGCATTTTGTTGCTTTGCCTCTAATGCTCGAGATTTTGCTCGTTTTGGGAAACTTATCAAAGATAATGGAAAGTGGGGATCTAAAAGGATACTTGATTCAAGTTTTGTTAAATTAGCAACAAATCCTCGATTTATTGAAAGTCCTGAATATGGTTATGGTTTTTGGTTAACAAGCTTCAATGATAAATCTATTATTTCAACCAGAGGTCACTTAGGGCAATATGTGATAATAATTCCCGAGGATGATTTAATTATCGTAAGACTAGGGCATAAAACTGGTAAAAAAGAAATAGGAGGTTATCCCAAAATATATTTCAATTTTATCGAAGAAGCATATAAAATGATCCCTGATAATTCTTAATACTACTATTAATGGTTAATACCCAAAAAAGAAATCCTTTAATAGATGTTAAAAACCTCACTCTTTTTATTAATGGATTAAAAATTATAAATAAAATTAATTTTTCCATACCTAAAAATAAAATAACTGCTATTGTTGGAGAATCAGGAAGCGGGAAATCAATCACTGCTCTTTCACTTCTAGGATTGCTTCCAAAAAAAAGTGAAATTAAATCTGGGGAAATCAATTTTAACAACTCATCTCTTTTGAAAATTGAAGAAAAAGAATGGAGAAAAATAAGAGGCAATAAAATTGGAATGATTTTTCAGGAGCCCCAATCCTCTCTTAATCCATCAATGAGATGTGGATACCAGATTAAAGAAGTTATTGACACCCATCTGTCAAAAGTGAATACTTTAAAAGACTCAAAAAAAATAATCATAAAACAATTAGAAAAAGTTAAATTAAAAAATCCTGAAAAAGTATTTTATGCATATCCTCATGAATTAAGTGGAGGTCAAAAACAAAGAGTAATGATTGCCATGGCATTAATATGCAAACCGCAACTGTTAATTGCTGACGAACCTACTACAGCTTTAGACATTATAGTTCAAAAAGAAATAATTAACTTACTAAAAAAAATACAAATTGAAAATTCAATGAGTATTTTATTTATTTCTCATGATTTATCACTAGTATCTGAAATTGCTGATACTGTAATAGTAATGTATGAAGGAAAAATAGTGGAAAAAGGTCAAAAAAATCAAATTTTAAAAAATCCTAAAAAAAACTATACTAAAGCGCTTATTAAATCAAGACCACCACTAAATAAAAGGTTTAAGGCACTACCTACTATAGATAATTTAAGTATTATAAAAAACAAAAATAATATTATTACTAATAAAAATCGGGAACTAAGACATAATAAAATATACTCTAACCCTCCAATTTTAAAAATTCGTGAATTATCTAAAAATTATAATATTTCTAAAAACTGGTTTTATGAAAAATCATTTAGTGCATTGAAATCGATTAACTTTGACCTTTATGAAGGAGAAACTTTAGGTGTTGTTGGAGCTTCTGGTTGTGGTAAATCAACATTAGGAAAATCAATCATTTTTTTAGATGCCCCTGATACTGGAAAAATTTATTATAGGAATAAAATAGTCAATTCAAAATCTCCAATTCATATTAAAAAGTTGAGAAAAAATATCCAATTTATTTTTCAAGACCCATATGCAGCTTTACATCCGAAAAAAATGGTTAGAGAAATGCTTTTTGAAACATTAAATTTTCATGAAAAAGGATCTCTGTCAAAAATTAATAACAGAATTAATGAATTATTAAACCAAGTGGGGCTTTCAAAATCTTTTTTTTATCGTTACCCTCATGAGTTATCTGGTGGTCAACGCCAAAGGATAGTAATTGCTAGAGCATTAGCAGTTAGACCGAAAATTTTAATCTGTGATGAATCGGTTGCTGCGTTAGATATCTCTGTTCAAGCCAAAGTTTTAAATTTACTTAACAAATTAAAAACAGATCTCGGACTTTCGTATATTTTTATCTCCCATGATTTGTCTATTATTAAATATATGTCTGACAAAATAATAGTAATGGATGAAGGGAAGATTGTTGAATACAATGAAGCCGACAGTTTATATAGCAAGCCTAAAACTGAAATAACAAAAAACTTAATATATAGTATACCGAATTATAATTAAGGGGCTGGATCAGGTATTATTTTCTGAACATTTTCTATTTCCTGAATTATTTCTTTAGATAAATTAATATTTATTGTATTTATATTTTCCTCCAATTGTTCAATTGTTGTAGCTCCAATAATATTTGAAGTTACAAAAGGTCTATCTGTAACAAAGGCCAAAGAAAGCTCAGTAAGAGATAGATCATTTTTCTTTGCAATTTTAAAATACTCCTCAGTAGCCTCATGACATTTTTTACTACTGTATCTATTTAAATTAGGGAAAAGGGAAAGTCTAGAATTAGAAGGGGAATTATTATTTCTATATTTTCCTGATAATAGTCCAAATGCCATCGGAGAATAAGCTAATAAACCAATATTTTCTCTCATAGAAATTTCTGCATTACCTACTTCAAAAATTCTATTTAAAAGTGAATATGGATTTTGAATTGTAATCATTTTAGGTAATCCTTTTTTAGCTAATTCTAAAAACCGCATAACAGCCCATGGATTTTCATTAGATAAGCCAATATGTCTAATCTTCCCTTGAATTATTAACTCATTTAAACTATTTAGAATGTCTTCAAAATTTTCTTTCCAATTATCATTGAAATTATGAGAATATCCTCTTTTTCCAAAAGTATTTGTAGTTCTTTCAGGCCAGTGTAATTGATATAAATCAATATAATCTGTCTTTAATCTTTTCAAACTTTTTTCAACTGCTTCATTAATATGTTCTTTCTTAAAGCTTAAATTTTCTCTAATGTGAGCAGTATAATCTCCAGGTCCAGCAACTTTTGAAGCGAGGATGACTTTATCTCTTTTTCCTGATTTATGAAACCAAGTTCCAATTATTCTTTCAGTTTCTCCTTGAGTTCTAGCAGTTGCGGGAACAGGATAAAGCTCTGCTGTATCAAAAAAATTTACACCTTTATCAAAGGCTAAATCCATTTGGGAATGTCCTTCTTGTTCATTATTTTGATTGCCAAAAGTCATAGTCCCTAAGCAAATTTTACTAACTTTTATGCCAGTTTCTGGTAATGTAGAATATCTCATCTTTTAATTTTATTTATATCTAATTCTAGAGCAACAGGGCAATGATCAGAATGAAAAACATTAGAAAGAATATAAGATTTATAAATAGCATCTTTTATTCTACTAGAAACTAAGTTATAATCAATTCTCCATCCTTTATTATTAGCCCTTGAATTAGCTCTGTAGCTCCACCAACTATATTTATGTGGTTCTTTATTTAAATATCTAAATGAATCGATAAATCCAATATCTATAAATTTTTGTAACCATGCTCTTTCTTCAGGTAAAAATCCTGAAACTGTTTTGTTTCTTATTGGATCATGTATATCAATTGGCATATGGCATATATTATAATCTCCACAAATAATAAGATTTGGAATCTCCTTTCTAAGTTTACATATGTAATCATAAAAATCATCCATAAATTTAAATTTGTAATCTAACCTTTCAATATTTGTGCCAGATGGCAAATATAAACTTATAACCGAAAAGGAATTATAATCAGCTCTTAAAACCCTCCCCTCAAAATCAATATAATCAATGCCAATACCATAAAAAATTTCATTTGGTTTTTTTTTAGATAAAACAGCTACTCCACTGTATCCTTTTTTCTGAGCAGAAAACCAATAATTATAATATCCCAATGAATCAAAATCCTCTAATGAAAACTGATTTTTATTGGCCTTTATTTCCTGAATACATATAATATTAGGATCTTCATTTTTAATCCATTCAAGAAAATTCTTTTTGATTGCTGCCCTAATACCATTTACGTTATAAGAAATGATTTTCATAAATAGTATTTAGATTTTATTTAACCATGATTTATAATTTAATTTAGAACCTAAGATTTCAATAATTTTCTTTGTTTCTACTCTCTCTTGTTTCATGCTATCTCTATATCTAAGTGTAACACAATTATCGATTAAAGATTCATGGTCTACGGTAATACAAAATGGTGTGCCCTGAGCGTCTTGTCTTCTATATCTTCTTCCTATAGCATCTTTTTCATCATAAATTACATTATAATTCAACTTTAAATCTTCAAAAATTTTCTCAGCATACTCTGGTAATCCATCTTTTTTAATTAATGGTAAAATAGCAACTTTAATAGGAGCCAATATTTCAGGAATTTTTAAAACTATTCTTTCACTTCCATCATCTAATTTTTCACTATGTAATGACCAAGAAAAAACTGCTAAAAACATTCTATCAAGACCTATAGAAGTTTCAATCACATAAGGAACATAATTTTCTTTTTTATCAGGATCAAAATATTGAAGTTTTTTTCCAGAAAATTTTTCATGATTTTTTAAGTCAAAATCAGTCCTAGAATGAATCCCTTCTAGTTCTTTAAATCCAAAAGGGAATTTAAATTCAATGTCCGAGGCTAAATCAGCGTAATGAGCTAGCTTCTCATGGTCATGAAATCTATAATTTTCTTCTCCCATTCCCAAGGAAAGATGCCATTT
Source organism: uncultured Bacteroidota bacterium (assembly GCA_902514625.1). Lineage (GTDB taxonomy): Bacteria > Bacteroidota > Bacteroidia > Flavobacteriales > Flavobacteriaceae > TMED220. Next base: position 15,828 of record CABXRK010000023.1, on the reverse strand, counting down.
TAAGCGACTCTCCTTCCACTTTTTATACCAAAATTTTTGTTGTCCTGGAGTGACAAAAAATTGCATTTCCATTTGTTCAAATTCACGCATTCTAAAAATAAATTGTCGGGCTACAATTTCATTCCTAAAGGCCTTACCTGTTTGTGCAATCCCAAAGGGGATTTTCATCCTTCCAGTCTTCTGAACATTTAAGAAATTTACAAAAATTCCTTGAGCAGTTTCTGGCCTTAAAAATAATTCATTAGCTGATTCCGATGAAGCTCCCAATTTAGTCCCGAACATTAAATTAAACTGCTTAACTTCTGTCCAATTTTTAGAACCAGAAATTGGACAAACAATTCCCAATTCATTAATTAACAACTTAACATCTTTTAAATCTTCTTTTTCTAGGGATTTACCTAAACGATTTAAAATTAAATTTATTTTTAAACGATAATCTAAAACCCTTTTATTGGTTTTAATAAATTCAGACTTATCAAAATCAGCACCAAATCTTTTAGATGCCTTAGTGATTTCTTTTTCAATTTTTGACTCAATTTTAGCACAATAGTCCTCAATTAAAACATCAGCTCTATATCTTTTCTTAGAGTCTTTATTATCAATCAGAGGATCGTTAAATGCATCAACATGCCCAGAAGCTTTCCAAGTAGTGGGATGCATAAGAATTGATGCATCAATTCCAATAATATTTTTATTTAATTGAATCATTGCTTTCCACCAATAATCTCTAATATTATTTTTAAGTAATACCCCATTTTGCGCATAATCATATACGGCATTTAAGCCTTCATAAATTTCACTAGAAGGAAAAACAAAACCGTATTCTTTAGCGTGAGAAATAATTTTTTTAAGATCTGTCATTCGGTAAAAATAATTTATTTTTTATCTTTTATATCAATTAAGATTACATTTAAACATAAAAAAGTTATTACATATTCAACTTGATTACGTGTATGATTAAAAAATTATACATTATTTTGTAAATATAATCAACCCTATGAGATTTTTTTTTATAACAATTTCATGTTTTTTAATCTTAATCACAAATAACAAATGTGCTACAAGAGGGACTCCTTCCGGAGGAGAAAAAGATAGCATTCCTCCAATAATGATTCGCTCAATTCCAAAAGAAAACTCTGTTTTTTTTGAAAAAGAAAAAATTATTTTAAATTTTAATGAGTATATTAAATTAAAAGATCTTTCAAATCAATTAGTTATTTCTCCTCCATTAAATAAAAGTAACTATGAGATTAAACCAAAATTAAGTGCATCAAAAAAAGTTGAAATAAAATTTTTAAAACCATTAATTGAAAATACAACTTATACTTTTAATTTTGGCAAAAGTATTAATGACTTCAACGAAGGTAACTTACTCCCTTTTTTTTCATATGCTTTTTCAACTGGAGCAGATCTTGATTCACTTTCATTTAATGGTATTGTAAAAGATGCTATTGAAAAGAATCCTGAAGAATCAATTTCAATCCATCTTTATCCAATTGACTCAACTTATAATGATTCAACTATTTATTTTGAAAAACCTTTATATGTTAGTAATACTATTGATAGTATCAATTTTAAATTTCAAAATTTAAAAGAAGGTAAATATGAATTAATTGCTATAAAAGATGAAGGAGCAAACTATTTTTTTGATCAAAATACTGATAAAATTGGATTTTTAAATTCTCATGTAAATATACCTTTAGATAGTTTTGCTGAAATAACGCTTTTTAAAGAAATAACCAACTTTGCATGGGGAACTCCAAAATACGTTAATACTCAACTAATAGAATTCCCTTATTATGGAAATTCTTCTAAAAAAGAAATACTTCTGAAATCGAAATTAAGCGATGATTTTAATTATGTAATAACTAAAAACAGAAAAAAAGACACCTTAAACTTTTGGTATTCTAACACAAAAAAATTTGATTCTTTAATTTTTAATTTAAAAATTTTAGATTCAATAAAGACAGTTACTATTAAACCTAAAAAAACTTTAATTATAGATTCTTTAGTGATAGAAAGTATTCAAAAGACATTTATGCATCTTTCTGACTCTATAAAAATTAAAACTAACCTACCTATTACTAGGATAAATAATGATTCTATCAAAATATTTGATATTGATTCATTGTCAATACCATTTAATATAAGAATTGACCCTAATCTAGATCAAGCATATATCAAAATAAAACCATTACCTAATGACTTATATACTATAAATATTGAAAGTGGAGCATTTATTGATTTTTGGGAGAATTCAAATAAAAAAACAATCTTTAAACTTAAAACAAAAGCTATAGAGGATTATGGAATCATTTTTCTTAATATTAATTCTAAAAAATCCTTTCCTTATTTTATTGAAGTTTTAAATTCAAATAATGAGATAGTCCGAAAAGTTAAAAAAGATAGCTCTTATCAAAATTATTCATTTAAATTACTAAATCCTGGTAAATATACTATTAGAGTAATTAAAGATTTAAATAATAATAACCAATGGGATACTGGGAACTATCTTGAAAAAAAACAACCTGAAGAAGTAATTTATTTTCCAGAAGAATTAGATTTAAGAGCTAATTGGGAGCTTTACGAAACTCTCTCAATAGACTAAAAATTAAGTTTTAACTTTAGAAATAAGAAATTCCCTATTCAAACGAGCAATATTTTCAAGAGAAATACCTTTGGGACATTCCACTTCACAAGCTCCAGTATTAGTGCAATTACCAAACCCTTCTTCATCCATCTGATTAACCATATTTAAAACTCTATCCGTTGCCTCAACTTTCCCTTGTGGTAATAAAGAATACTGAGAAACTTTAGCAGAAACAAATAACATTGCTGAAGCATTTTTACAACTAGCTACGCAAGCTCCACAACCAATACAAGTTGCAGCATCAAAAGCTTTATCAGCATCATCTTTCTCAATAGGAATAGCATTAGCATCTTGAGTATTACCCGATGTATTAATACTAATAAATCCTCCAGCCTGTTGAATCCTATCAAAAGATGATCTATCAACAATTAAATCTTTAATAACTGGAAAAGCGTTAGCTCTAAATGGTTCTACAATTATTGTATCTCCATCTCTAAACTTTCTCATATGCAATTGGCAAGTGGTGACAAGTCTATCAGGTCCATGAGCCTGACCATTAATAAACATTGAACACATTCCACAAATGCCTTCACGACAATCATGATCAAAAGCAACTGGATCTTCACCTTTCAAAATTATTTTTTCGTTTAGCATATCGATCATTTCCAAAAAAGACATGTCTGGGGAAACATTTTCAACAGGATAGGTTACCATTTTTCCTTTTGATTTAGAGTTAGGTTGCCTCCATATTTTTAATATTAAATTCATATTTAATCTATTTATATGATCGAGTTTTTACTTCAATTTCTTGATAATTTAAATTTTCTTTATGCATTATAGCATTAGAAGGCTCACCATTATACTCCCAAGCAGAAACAAAGGTAAAATTTTTATCATTTCTTAAAGCTTCTCCCTCAGGAGTTTGGAATTCTTCTCTAAAATGACCACCGCAAGATTCATTCCGTTCTAAAGCATCTTTAGCAAATAATTCTCCTAATTCAAGAAAGTCTGAAACTCTTCCAGCTTTAGCTAATTCTTCATTATACTCTTTATCATTTCCAGGAACAAAAACATTCTTATGAAAATCTTCTCTTAGTCTTTTAATTTCATTAATTGCAGATTTAAGGTCCTTTTCATTTCTTGACATTCCACATTTATCCCACATTATTTTCCCAAGCTTTTTGTGATAATAATCAACAGAATTTTGACCTTTATTCTTCAATAATTTATTAATTTGACTTTTAACTTGATTTTCAGCTTTTTCAAATTCAGGAGCACTAATGTCAATCTTTCCGGTTCTAATATCATTAGTAAGGTAATCTCCAATGGTATATGGTAATACAAAATATCCATCAGCAAGACCTTGCATTAAAGCAGAGGCTCCCAATCTATTTGCTCCATGATCTGAAAAATTTGCCTCTCCAATTGCATAACATCCTTTTATTGATGTCATTAAATTGTAATCTACCCATACTCCACCCATTGTATAGTGAACTGCAGGGTATATCATCATAGGCATTTCATATGGATTTTGATCTACAATCTTCTCATACATTTGAAATAAATTGCCGTATTTAGAACGAACAATTTCTTGCCCTAATTTTTTAACTAAATCAGCATCATTTTCATCAAGCCCCTTAACATGAGCTTCTTCCTTACCATATCTATTTATAGCAGCAGAAAAATCTAAATAAACTGCTTCTCCAGTAGAATTAACTCCATATCCGGCATCACATCTTTCTTTAGCTGCTCTTGAAGCGACATCTCTCGGAACTAAATTCCCAAAAGCAGGATATCTTCTTTCTAGATAATAATCTCTATCTTTTTCATTTAAATCAGTTGGGGATAATTTTCCTTCTCTAATTAACTTAACATCCTCAATTTTTTTAGGAACCCAAATTCTTCCATCATTTCTTAAAGATTCAGACATGAGAGTTAATTTAGATTGGTGTTCCCCTGATACTGGAATACATGTTGGATGAATTTGAGTAAAACATGGATTAGCAAATAATGCTCCTTTTTTATGTATTTTCCATCCTGCTGAAACGTTACTGCCCATTGCATTAGTGGATAAGAAAAAAACATTTCCATATCCGCCAGTAGCTAAAACAACTGCGTGAGCGCCATGCCTTTGAATTTCTCCATTTATTAAATTTCTTGAAATTATTCCTCTGGCTTTTCCATCTTTAATAACCACATCCATCATTTCATGCCGGTTATACATAGTAATTTTACCTCTACCGATCTGTCTATTCATAGCAGAATAAGCCCCTAATAGTAATTGTTGTCCGGTTTGGCCTTTTGCATAAAAAGTTCGAGAGACTAAAACTCCCCCGAAAGATCTATTATCTAAAAGACCACCATAATCACGAGCAAAAGGGACCCCTTGAGCAACACATTGATCAATAATATTACCTGAAACCTCAGCTAAACGATAAACATTTGCTTCTCTAGATCTATAATCGCCACCTTTAATTGTATCATAAAAAAGTCTATGAGTTGAATCCCCATCACCTTGGTAGTTTTTAGAAGCATTAATACCTCCTTGAGCAGCAATTGAATGAGCCCTTCTTGGTGAATCTTGAAAACAAAAAGTTTTAACATTATACCCTAACTCTGCTAATGTAGCAGAAGCAGAAGCTCCAGCAAGTCCAGTGCCAACAACTATAATGTCAATTAATCTTTTGTTAGATGGGCTAACAAGATTAATTTTACTTTTATGCAATGTCCATTTCTGTGAAAGTGGCCCTTTAGGTATATTCGAATCCATAAGATTCTTACCATTGCCATTTTTTTTTATTTTTTTAGAATTATTCTTTTTCATTATTAATGAGAATTATAAAAATGAAAAACAGCAATTAAAATAAACCCAAAAGGAATAATAATAGCAAATGCATTTGTCAATATTTTAATAAAAGAAATATACTTAATATTAATTCCCATTGATTGAAAAGAAGAACTAAAGCCATGCAAAAGATGAAGAGATAAAAAAATAAAAGATACAGAGTACATAAGAACTCTTGCAGGGCTTACAAATTTATGTATCATCTCTTCATAGTACCTATTAGGGTCTAATGGTGAAAAATGGTAATACTTATATTTCATTTCAGGGAACCAAAAATCATAAAAATGAAGTGCTAAAAATGATAAAATTACAATTCCAGAAAAAATCATATTTCTAGAAATCCAACTTGAATTAGCAGAGCCTTTTGTCATATAATAATTTTGTGAACGAGATTTACGATTATCTAACTCTAATATTAATCCCATAACAAAATGAAAAATAACTCCAAAAATTAAAATCGGCTGAAGAACAAATTGAACTAAAAGATTATTGCCCATAAAATGAGAAACTTGATTAAACATATCTTTACTAAAAATAGATATGAAATTAATTGTAAAATGCTGAAAAAGAAAAAAAACTAAAAACAAACCAGAAAGAGCCATGGAATATTTTTTTGCCAAAGAAGATAGGGCTAATCCATTCATTAAATAATACTTTATTTTGTCAAAATTACTCCATAACTAAGTCCCATAAAAATATTTTCAGTCTTTTTTAAGATTAACACCATTTCTTTTATTTATTATAAATCAGGGAAACATCAATTATAACTTATATTTATCAACTTTTTTTCAAGTTATTCATTTTTTTTACTTTTATGATAAATTATGAGATATAATCCTTTATCATCCGGTTTCTACAAAAATTCAAGAAATTCTTTCATGAATAAAATGAAAAAAAATAGTCTAGCTGTTTTTAATTCAAATGATATTTATCCAATTAGTGCTGATAGTATGATGCCTTTTAAACAACATAGTGATATTTTTTATTTAACAGGTATTGATCAAGAAGAAACTATACTGTTACTTTTTCCTGATGCGCCTGATAAAAAAAATCGTGAAATTATTTTCGTTAAAGAGACTAATGAACACATTGCTGTATGGGAAGGTCCAAAACTTAGTGTAAATGATACTAAAAAATTATCGGGCATTTCTAATGTTTTATGGATAAAAAATTTTGATAAAATCTTTTCATTGCTATGTGCCCAATGCGAAAATATTTATTGGAATACTAATGAACATTATAGAGCAGATTATGAAACTGAAACTCGTGAAGAACGTTTTATAAAAAAATATAACATAAAATTTCCTGCACATAAACCTAATAAAAGCAATCCTATATTGCAAGAATTAAGATCTGTTAAATCTAAAGAAGAAATAGATCAAATAAAAAATGCTTGTGATATTACAGAAAAAGGATTTAAGAGAGTCCTTAAATTTTTAAAACCAAATGTATGGGAATACGAAATTCAAGCAGAATTTATTCATGAATTTTTAATTAATAAATCTAATGGATTCGCATATGAGCCTATAATTGCAACTGGAACGAATGCAAATATTCTCCACTATACTAAAAATTCTTGTAAGTGTCTTTCTGATGAGTTAGTTTTAATGGATGTGGCTGCAGAATACGGGAATTATTCTAGTGATATGACTAGAACTTTGCCGGTTTCGGGTAGATTTAATAAAAGACAAAAATTAATCTATAACGCAGTTTTAAATGTTAAAAATGAAGCTACAAAGCTTCTAAAGCCAGGAATTAATTTAACTGATTTTCATGAAAATGTTGGGGAAATCATGACAGCAGAACTAATCAAACTTGGTTTATTAAATATTGCCGATGTGAAAAATCAAAAAAGAGACAAGCCTCTTTATAAAAAGTATTTCATGCATGGCACTTCGCATCATTTAGGGTTAGACACTCATGATTATGGATTAATTGATAAAAAAATCAAAGCCAATATGGTTTTTACTGTCGAACCTGGCATTTATATACCAAAAGAGGGGATAGGAATAAGATTAGAGGATGTGGTCGTTGTTAAAGAAAATAGGGATCCATTAAATTTGATGAAATCTATTCCTATTGAAATTGAAGAAATTGAAGATCTAATGAATAATTAGTTATTTGCTAACCCTTAATTATTCATTTTATATTCTTTTTTTAAAATAACTATATCTTCTAGTAATTTATTTATTTCTTGATAATTAGTCCCATCATAATATCCCCTAATCCTTTTATCTGGATCGATTAAAACAAAATTCTCCGTATGGATGATTTCATTTAAGCCTTCATCTTCATTGATTTCGGCAACAAAATAAGATTTCCTGGCCAAATCATAAATTTCTTTTTTATCTCCTGTAACTAAATTCCATTTACTATCTATAATACCCTTTTCTATAGCGTATTCTTTTAGTTTGTCAACAGAATCATTTTCTGGATCTACAGAATAAGAAATCAACATTATAGAAGGATCATTTATTATTTTATTTTGAATCTTAAGCATATTTCCAGTCATAACAGGACATATTGAAGGGCAAGTTGTAAAGAAAAAATCTGCAATATATATTTTACCATTATAAGATTCCTGAGAAATTAATTTCCCATTTTGATTAACAAGTTTAAAATCACTTATTTTATGAAATCTTTTTATATGCTGAAATGAACTATCTACTAATTTATAATTTACTTCTGCTGGTTGAAATATAGGCAACTTCTTTTCAGGAGTTAAAATATTATAAAATGAAATTAATATTATAATAGATATTACAATAAAAATTAAAATAAATATTCTATACTTATAAAAAGTCGATCTTTTTTTCATTTCTACATGCAAATTTAGTTGATTCAAAGAACAAAATTAATTTCTATTAAAAATACCTTAATCATTAACTTCAAATTAGTATTTTTGGCATCGATTAATTATTCAAATGATTATGAGTATAATTCTGATAAAAGGCTTTCAACTTTTACTTAGTCTTTCAATAATAGTTTTTGTTCATGAATTAGGACATTTTATTCCTGCGAGGATTTTCAAAACCAGAGTTGAAAAATTTTATCTATTTTTTGATATTAAGTATTCACTATTTAAGAAAAAAATTGGAGATACAGAATGGGGAATAGGTTGGTTGCCATTAGGGGGTTATGTTAAAATAGCTGGCATGATTGATGAAAGCATGGATACCGAACAAATGAAAAAACCAGCACAGCCATGGGAATTTAGGTCAAAGCCTCCTTGGCAAAGATTAATTATAATGCTTGGAGGGATAACTGTTAATTTAATTCTTGGATTTGTAATCTACATGATGATACTTTTTGTCTGGGGAAAGGATACTCTCCCAAGTGAATCTCTTCCCTATGGTCTAAACCCTTCTCCACTTGCTAAGGAAATTGGCTTTCAAAAAAAAGATAATATTATTTCTGTTGATGGCGAAAAACTCGATAACATATTAAATATTAATAGGAATTTATTTCTTAGAAATGTTAAAAATATTACTGTAATTCATGAAAATGGAAACAAAGAGGTTTTAGCAATACCGCATAATATTGGAAAAAGAATGTTTGACTCTGGTGAAATGATGCCACTTACTCCATTGATGGAATTAGAAGTAGATGAGGTAATTAAAAATAGCCCAGCTGAAATTGGAGGTCTGAAAAAAAACGATAAAATTTTAAAAATTAATGAAACTGAAGTTTCTAATTATAATTCTTTTAAAAGAATTATAGATGAAAATAAAACCTCCCCTTTAAAAATAGAGGTTTTAAGAAATGGTGACAAAAAAATTCTTTCAGTTTCACCTAATGAAGATGGCACGTTAGGATTCTATCGTAGAAACATTTCTTTTTCTCATGAAGAATTATCCCTAATACAGAGTATCTCGGAAGGGTTTTCTTATGCATATTGGACTTTACATGATTATGTGGTTCAATTCAAATATGTTTTTAGCAAAAAAGGAGCCTCTCAATTAGGCGGGTTTGGAGCAATCGGAAGTCTTTTCCCTTCCGAATGGGATTGGAAAGGATTTTGGAGTAGTACCGCTTTAATTTCAATTATTCTTGCTTTCATGAATGTTTTACCTATTCCTGCATTGGACGGAGGCCACGTTATGTTTCTTTTTTATGAAATTATTTCTGGAAGAAAACCTAATGATAAATTCATGGAAATTGCCCAAATAACTGGATTTATCCTGCTTATTAGTGTAGTATTATATGCAAATGGCAATGACATTTATCGTCTGATTTTTAAATAATTGTCAAGTACAGTTTAAAAATAAATCATGATTTCTTCTAAAAATACTTGAGGTAAACAGAATGGTTTTTTTATATTTGAACAGTATTTCTTTTAATTTAATCAAAATGAAAAATATTATTAAGATAGTTTTTAGCAGTATTTTATTTTTATTTGCACTTACTATTTCAGCCCAAGAAGACATCCCAATTGTTATTGAGGATTTTATCGAACAACATGAACTTCTTATTACTTATAGAGGTAATGATGGTGAAATAGACTGGGAATCTAAAAATGAAATTAATAAAAAGATCAGATTCTTTATAGAAGAAAAATATCCAAATGTGGTTTCAACGAGAAATATAATGTGGGATTCATATGAAACATACTTAAGTCCATATGATCGATACCATTATCATACATTCATTTGTGCAGTCCAACTTAAAGGTATTTCAAGAATGAAATATCTTAATGTTAATTATTACCCTAACAATCAAAAAGTTAACAGTAAATATGTATGGGATATCGAAACTAAGGATTTTGTTGAAAAACAAAATGAGGAAGTATCTGAAGAATAAAAATGGTAAAATAGTCTAATTTTTCTCTGATCATATTCAAACCTATTAAGTATGAAGAAAATATTAGTATCCATTCTGTTTCTCTTATTTTCGATTACAGTTTCTTCCCAACAAATTTCAAAAGAAGAACTTATTTTTCTGACCCCCGAATGGAAAGGGGAACGCTTTAATGATGGTCGTCCCAAAGTGCCGGATGATATCCTTACACGTATGAAACAGGTAACATTAGAAGAGGCTTGGGCAGTTTTAAAAGGGGAAAATTTTAAATACCAATATGCCGAAGATTGGCAAACCATAAATCCTGATAGCGTACTTGTTGGAAGAGCAGTTACTGCAATTTTTATGCCAGGCCGGCCAGATATTCATCGAGTCATAGACGACAGAGGTCATAATCAACACGGGAGGATCAAATCACAAAATGCCTGGACCATAGATCTATTAGTCCAAGGGGACGTTTATGTTGTCGATCAATTTGGGGCCCATTTAGATGGCCCTACCATTGGCGATAATCTAGGAAATTCAATTTTTGCTAAAACCGGTAATGGTATTGTTTATGACGGTGCTATAAGGGATATCGATGGATTAAAAGAAATTGGGTCCTTTACATCTTTCTTTCGCTCATATCATCCTTCTCATCACTTGAACAAGCCAGACGGTCAATTAAATACCACTTTGATAGGTATCAATACACCAACCCGCATCGGTATGGCAACGGTAATGCCAGGTGATGTAGTCTTAGGTCGTGACAGAGGGGTTATGTTTATTCCTCCCCACTTGGCTGAAAAAGTGGTAAAAGTTTCAGAGATTGTCCGCCTCCGGGATATGTTCGGACATCTAAGATTAAGAGAACAAAAATATACCCCTGGACAAATTGATTCCAGATGGTCAAATGAAATCGAGAAAGATTTTTCGAAATGGCTGAACGACCACATTAATGAATTGCCAGTTCCAAAAGAACAAATACAAGAACTCCTTAAAAAACGTACATGGTAGATTTTTTGTAACTTTTTTTCTTTTAATTATAAAAACTAAATATGAAAAATTCCAGAAGAGATTTTTTGACAAAAGCTGTAGCAACATCTGCTTTTAGCGCCTTACCCTTTGTAAACTATGGCAAGGAATATGAAAATTCAATTGACCTTGCACCTAAATTATCAGCTCCTTCAAACCTTAAGATTACTGATATTAAATGTGGATATATCCGAAATGGACATGGTCTATTCGTTAAAATTTATTCAAATCAAGATATTATTGGACATGGAGAAGGTGTAGACGCCACCCCTGGCACTTATCACTTAGTTAAAAAATTTGGTGAAAGATTGAAAGGTAAGAGCCCACTCAATGTACATAGATTATTCGAAGATATTCGTAGAAGAGGATTTTTTGAAGGTGCTCAATCAGGAATGTATATTTCGGTTTTAACAGCGGTTGAAACTGCCCTTTGGGATTTAGCAGGAAAGTCGTTAGGACTCCCAGTATATCAATTATTGGGAGGTAAGTTCAGGGATAAAATTAGGGTCTATATGGATACTGCACTTTATCAAAGTAAATTACCTAAACCGAAGGACTTTGCTGCGGCAGCTAAAGAGGCTGTTGATATGGGTTATACGGCAGTTAAATTTGATCTCGACCAAGCCAATGATCCTAACAAGTATGATCATTACAACTGGACTGCTAGCCCTGCTGAGATTGAAAGAATGTACAACCAAATGGCAGCTGCTAGAGAAGCTGTAGGTCCTTATATTGATATCTGTGCAGATATGCATGGAAGATATGATGCTATCACAGGTGAAAAAGTTGCGAAGATACTTGAGCCCTTAAATATGATGTGGTTGGAAGAACCTATACCAGCAGAAAATACTGAGGCTTATAAAAAAATTACGGAATCTACTAGTACACCGATTTGCGCTGGAGAGAACCATTATTTAGCTCATGGATTTAGGCCTCTATTAGAAACAGGAGCGGTTGATATTATCATGCCTGACCTACAAAAAGCTGGGGGTCTGGGAGAAGGGCAACGTATAGCAAATTTAGCCAACTTATATTATGTTCCATTTGCGCCTCATATGGTAGCTTCTTTTCTTGGAGCCATGGCTGCCTGTCATGTTTGTGCTTCAGTCCCTAATTTCATGATTTTAGAATGGCAAATCTATTTTCACAAAAACCCCATGTTTAAAGAAATTGTGACTTTTGACGGGCCAATGACCGAAAATGGGTTTATCAAACTTTCGGAAAAACCAGGTATAGGTGTAGAAATCAACGAAGAAGGTATGCGAAAATATGCGGACAAAGATGTTCCTTTTTTTGAATGAGCTATTAATTAATGCTCAAGCTTAACTAAACTATTTTGAAAAAGATCAACTTATATTCTTTCTCCCTGGGTCTTGCCTTATTGTTATTCCTTATTGCCTTAATTATGATTATTATGGGTAATATTCTACTCTCAGGGCTCATCTTAATGGCTTTTTTTGCAGTGCTTACTCTAGGTCTCAGTGGTTATAAATCTCTCAACGGGTATATGTTCACAACAATGATATTTGCAGGAGTTACAGCCGCCCTCTATTATCCGGAATATTTCATACAAATTGGTAATTTTAAATTAACGGCGCTAATTATTCCATTAATCCAGATAATTATGTTTGGTATGGGTACATCCATGAGTCTTAATGATTTTGGTGCTATTTTTAAATCCTCAAAAGGGGTTATAATTGGGGTTACCGCGCAATTGGGCATTATGCCAATCATAGGGTTAATCTTGGCCAAGATAAGTGATTTTCCTTCGGAAATTGCTGCAGGTATCGTTCTGATAGGTTGTTCTCCAAGTGGAGTTGCATCAAATGTAATGGCATATTTAGCTAAGGCCAATTTAGCATTATCCATAACCATTACCTCGATAGCAACATTACTTGCTCCTTTTATAACACCATTGCTCATGAAATTGCTCGCAGGGGAATTTATAGAAATCGATGTGTTGACAATGATGTGGAGTATCGTTAAAATGATTATTCTGCCTATAGGGGGTGGATTGTTATTCAATAGATTGCGTGGAGAAGGGGCCAAATGGATAGACCGGGCAATGCCACTTATGTCTATGTTGGCCATCGGCATTATTATTACCATTATTACCGCTGCAGGCCGTGATAGTCTTTTAGATATAGGTGGTATTTTAATGCTCCTAGTGCTGATCCATAACGTTTTTGGTTATTTTCTTGGTTATTGGTATGCTCGCATATTTAATATGTCAGAACAAGATGCACGCACAATTGCCCTTGAAGTAGGAATGCAAAATGGCGGTCTTGCCTCAGGCATTGCCAACTCCTTGGGTAAAATTGCCTCAATGGGTTTGGCATCAGCAGTATTCAGTCCTTTAATGAACATTACAGGATCCATATTAGCATCCTATTGGCACAAAAGACCTCCAATATCTAAAAGTCTTTCTCGTTAATTCGCAAACTTTTTCTGGTTTTGTTAGATCAAAGCTATTTGATCGCAGCAATCTAAAATAAAAGAGCTTTAAGTAAATATTTTATCTTTAGGATATGAAAAAAAATCAGATTGAACCATTTAGCAAACAGAAGAAAATTACTAATTTTATTCTATGTGTTGTCTATATCATTTTTGCGCTATTACAATTAAATGATCCTGATGGTTTTTTATGGTTTTCAATATATTTCATTGTATCAATTATATGTTTATATGGCAACTTTAAACCCATTTCTAAATCGCTTTTAATTTTAATAATAATAGCTTTATTAGCATACTCTGCATTTTATTTTCCATTATTTATTGACTATTTAGAAACAAAAAACAAAGAAGAGATTTTTGACGAAATGGTTTATGATAAGCCCTATTTAGAAGGTTCTAGGGAATTTATTGGACTTTTAATAGCAGCTATTGGCGTCATATATCAATTAAAGATTAGAAAAAAGAGATGGTGAAACTGGAAAAACAAAAATCATAGAACAATATATTAGGAAAGTAAATATTCTGAAATGATAAAACCTAATCCGTTAATTGACTTAAATAAAGGATTCTACTTTGGATTTTCAGTGTTTGTCCTTGAGAGTCCAGAAATTGACGGAACTAATTCATCAAAAGGTATTTATGGATGGTCAGGATATCATAACACCCATTTTTGGATTGACCCTAAAGAAAAATTGTTTGGACTTTTTATGACAAGAGCTAGGGAATTTGATTTTAATATTCAAAAAAGTTTTAGAAAGGCAGTATACTCATCAATTAAATAAAAAAATATAGTCCTTTTCTTTATTTTTGATAGAAATTAATATTTCAAGATTTGGTTCAGAGAAAGTAATTTATTTCTTTTCTCTAATTCTATAGCTTTTGGGAATAAAATATTATTCTCTAAATGAATATGAATATCTAAGTCATCTTTAAATTCTTTTAAATGATAGTATAGTGATTTATGAGTATTGCATGTACTTGAAGGAGGAGTAAAATTAGTGCTTAATTCCTTAATTTTTTTTATAAAAAATCCTGCCCTATGATGCTCTTTTTTCATTATTTTTATTGGCTTCTTAACTGAATCTGAAGGAAAGGATATCTGTTTTAAATTTTTATTTTCCATAACCAAATCTCTTATGTGTGGAAATAAAATTTCTTCCTCTTTCAGCATATGTTGTTTTAATTCAATTGTAAGGAGATTAAACAATTTAGCTATCTCAATAGTTTCAGGATTTTTAATTCCATGAACTTCACTAACTTTTATAGCAAATTCCAAAATGACTGGTAAAGATTCTTTTACATAATTATGATGTGTATCCAAAATATGATTTATTAGAACATCTAGGTCCATAGTATTAAAATATGTTTCTGATTTTTTTTCGTCTAACATTCTTATTTCTTGTAAGATCATTTTTTTATTAACTTTAGACTCATTACAAGCTTCTGAAAGAGATTTATCTCCATTACAACAAAAATCAATTCCATGTTTTTTAAAGATTGCTGCTGTCCTTAAATCTAGAGAAACAATTTGCGCTACTGTTTTTTTCATAAGAGTTAATTAAAATTATCTGAATAATAAATAATTTTTTTAAAAAAAACTATGATATAAATCATTATAATAGAGGCTAAATAAATAATGCCCATTGAGTCCTCAAGTATTTGATTAATTATATGACAAAAATCATGATATTTTAAGTTATTCATTTCGATCTTGCGTACATGAAAACAGAAAAAACAATCATGATAACAGAAAAAACAATAAGTTGGTTTGCTAGAGTTTCTTTATTTATAGTTTTCTTTTGGTTTGGATTTTTAAAGATAATAAAAGTATCACCTGCAGAAGAGTTGGTTAGAAGTCTTTATAATGTTACAATTAGTAATTACTTTGATTTTCCTTTTGTTTTGTTAATGTTAGGGATATTTGAATGCTTTATTGCTATTATTTGGCTTGTACCCTTTCTAACAAGAATAGCTTTATATAGCTACAGTATTCATTTAATTTTAACAATCTTACCATTGATTTTATTGATAGAAATTTCATGGCAAGACTTATTTACGCTAACCCTTGTAGGTCAATATATAATGAAGAATCTCTGTATGCTTTCAGTGGTCCTTTCTGAATACTACT
>CABXRK010000022.1 GCA_902514625.1 uncultured Bacteroidota bacterium | reverse complement strand
AAAACAACCCTTTCCAGGTCTCTCCCTTTAGATATAAAATTTTCAATAGAGTCTAGGTGAGATACTCCAGTTATGTTTTGGTCAATTATGGGTCCTTGATCTAAATTTTCAGTAACATAGTGACATGTAGCACCAATTATTTTCACCCCTCTTTCATAGGCTGAGTGATGAGGTTTAGCCCCAGGGAATGCAGGTAAAAATGAATGGTGAATGTTTATTATTTTATTAGGATATTCAGTAATTAACGATTTAGAAAGTATTTGCATGTAACGGGCAAGGACAATAAAATCAATTTTGTATTTCTTAAATAGCTTCATTTGTTTTTTTTCAGCTTCAATTTTATTTTCTTTATCAACAGGAATATGATAAAAAGGGATTTCGAATCTATTCGCTATATGTTTTAAATCTTTATGATTACTTACAATAAAAGGAATATCTACGTTTAATTCTTTAGATTGAAATCTGGATAAAATATCATACAAACAATGCTCGTATTTAGAAACTAAAATTCCCATTTTCGGTTTCTGATCCGAATTGTAGAAATTAAAATTCATTGAGTAGCGATCACCAAAATTTATTGATAATTCGGATATTATTTTTTGAATCTCTTTTTCTGAAGCATTAATCTCGCATTCTAGCCTCATAAAAAAAAGTTAAATTTACTCTATCAACATATTGATCTATATAGACTATATTTCCTTTGTTTTTATGAATAAAGTTAGTTACATCAGAAATAATTCCTTTTTTATCGGGACAATTCATTAAAATAATTAATTTATTCATAGTCGTTTTTTCTAAAATTTATGGCAAAATTAATCGATTTTTCTATAAAATGATTATTTTAAAAAAAAACCCTTAGCAACTTTAATATTGTTAAGGGTTAAAACAAATCCAAATAATCGATTTAAATTATTTAAAATAGCTAGATTTTTGCTATTCGCATTTGTTTTTTAAAGTGAAATGCCAAACACTAAATACATTTGATCAGCCTCTGGATTATATATTAAATTGCCTGAAGCTGGAAGAGCAAAATCTTCTGTTATTTGTATTTCTTTTCCATATCCTAATGAGATTTCCATTAGTCCAAAATCAGAATCTGTGGTATAAGATCCATCGCCTAGACCTAGGGTTAAACTCACTTCCTCCCCTAAAGATGTAGAAGCTGCAATGTAAGTATCGCCTGAGTCAAAAAAAGTAGCATAAGTAAGACCAATAGTGCCTAATTCAAGACCAACAGTGCCTTCCCATCCACCATCAGAAGCCCAGTATTTAATTGGTTTAGATACCCCTGGAGTCATGTTGTTAGGAAATACGTAATTTGTAAGTGTTAATCCTACAGGACCAATTGAATATGAAGCATATAAATCTAATTCGTCTGCTTGATTATCGTTTGCATAGGCTCCCCAGAAACCAATCTCAAAACTCCCAGAAGTATATGACATATATGGTTGTATTGAGGGTCCATTTGAGTATCCAGATCCTCTCCAAACATATCTACTCATAATATCAGCTCCAACGTCTACTTGAGCTTTTATATCTTGAAAGGAAAACAATGAAACTATTCCTGTTAGAGTTATTGTTACTAATAATTTTCTAAATTTTTGTGTATTCATAATTTTTAATTTTTATTGTTAATACTAATTTTCTTTTGATGCAAAATCTGCGTATGCCTCCATACCGTGTTCTGATAAATCTAATCCAATTAACTCTTCTTCTTTTGAAACCCTTAAATTTCCAGTTATTGCTTTTACAATAAAGAGAATAGTAAAGGTTGAAATAATACATGTTGTTCCTATTACTCCAACACCAATTAGTTGAGAAATAAATTGTTCAGTACCAGCCATTGCACCAAATATTCCAACCGCAAGTGTTCCCCATATACCACAAATTAAATGAACAGCAACAGCTCCTACAGGGTCATCTAATTTTAATTTATCAATAAAAGCAACTCCTAAAACTATAATAATCCCAGCTATAGTTCCAATTATGATTGCATCAGTGGGAGACATTTGATCCGCTCCAGCTGTAATTCCAACAAGACCTCCTAATATTCCATTCATAAACATGGTTACATCAAAGTTTTTATATAATATGTTTGAGAATAATGCAGCAGATACCCCACCAGCAGCAGCAGCTAAACATGTTGTTACTAATGTAAGTGAAGTTAATTCAGGATCAGCTGAAAGAACTGAACCTCCATTGAAACCAAACCATCCTAACCAAAGAATTAATACACCTGCAGCAGCAAAAGGGAGATTATGTCCTGGTATTGCTTTAATTTTTCCGTTTTTATCAAATTTCCCAATTCTTGCTCCCATTAGATAAATAAAAACAATTGCAGCCCATCCGCCAACTGAGTGAACAAGCGTTGATCCGGCAAAGTCATAAAAACCTAGAACATCTAAAAATCCTCCACCCCATTTCCACGAACCAATTATAGGGTAAATTAAACCTACATAAAGTACTGTAAAAAGCATAAATGAGCTAAGTTTAACTCTTTCAGCTACAGCACCTGATACTATTGTTGCAGCAGTTGCAGCAAACATTCCTTGAAATAGAAAATCTGTCCACCATGTATATCCACCATCAGCATAATCAGCTGTCATTCCTCCTTCGGGTGCTGTTATTCCAAAGCCAGCAAATCCAAAAATCCCTGACGATCCTTCGACAAAACCAGGATACATCATATTAAATCCTACTAGGCAATACAATATTAATCCTATTGTAATTACAAAGAAGTTTTTAAATAAAATATTAATGGTGTTTTTTTGACGTGTTAGTCCAATTTCTAAAAAAGAAAAGCCTAAATGCATAAAAAAAACAAGTCCAGTACAGACCATCATCCATACGTTGTTAGTTGTTAAAATAGTTGTTTCCATTTTGTTATTATTTTAAAGTTTTCCCACCCGTTTCACCAGTTCTTATACGAATGGCTTCATCTATAGGTATTATAAAAATTTTTCCATCTCCAATTTTATCTGTAGCGGCTGATTCTGTAATTACTTTAATCGTTTTTTCTACAAAATCATCATTCACTACTATAGATAAAAATCTTCTTTGTATGTCAGATGTACTATAAGATATCCCTCTATATACAAGTCCACCTTTTTCGTTTCCAACACCTGTAACATCCCAATAGCTAAAGAAGTTTACTCCGATTTTATGAAGTGCTTCTCGTACATCACTAAATTTTGATTTACGAATAATAGCGTCAATTTTTTTCATATTTTAAATTTTAAAAGGTTATATTAAATAATTCCACTCTTGTAAATAATATTCAAAATTATAAACAGTTTGATTTAGATTATTAATCATATAATTTAAAAAAGTTAAAATTATTAATCTAATATATTTGAATATATAAAATTATCATTTTGATAATTTTATACTATTTAAATTGAAGAGTTATCAATTTACAGGCTAAAATTAAGTACAGCTATAAAATTAATTATGAAAATATAAGGTTTAATTTAGATGAATTTAGAAGAAAAAAGGCCTAAAAATATCATTGCTATTCCAATTAAAATACTTGAAATAATATAAAGAACCATTATTTCAATTTGATTAGAGTTAAATAAGTTGAAGTTTTCATTTGCAAAGGTTGAAAAAGTAGTTAAACCTCCACAAAACCCAATTATAAAAAAAGAAGTGATTTCATTATTTAATGTAAAATATTTATAAATTAATCCGACAATAATACCAATAAGAAAACATCCTAAAATATTAGCAATAAATGTTGACCATGGAAAATTTGTTGAATTTGACTTAAAAAGTATACTTATGTAATATCTCAGTACACTTCCAATGCCTCCTCCAATAAAAATTAACATAAAAGTTTTCATTTAGATGAAAATTTTATCACAAATAAAAGAATGATTCCTATGATAAAAGAGATTAAAATTTTATATGTTCCTTTATAATGTAATTTATTTTCTTTAAGATCTTTTTGATATGAAATTGTAATTGTAATCACAAAAAACATAAAAAACAATAAAGCAAAAATGATTTGACCTTTTGAAAACATAATTGTTATAAAATTATTAAAAAAAAAATCTATTAATCATTTAATTCTTTATTTTATTTTATTAGTTTAAAAAATAAAAATTTAAATTTTTAAAATGAATATTTAATACTTAATAAGATGATTAATAAACAATTAAATTCGGTTAAAAAATTCCACCAAGCTTTTAAAATAAGATATAATGAAAAACCAACTTCTGATTTACCAAGAGAAATAATTGATTTGAGATATAAATTAATGGATGAAGAGAATAAGGAATATTTAGAAGCTGCTTATAATGATGATATGGTTGAAATAGCCGATGCCTTGGGTGATATGTTATATATTCTTTGTGGAACAATAATCACTCATGGAATGCAACATAAAATTGATGAAGTATTTAGTGAAATTCAAAGAAGTAATATGAGTAAATTAGATTTGAATGGAAATCCGATATATAGAGGTGATGGAAAAGTACTAAAAGGTCCTAATTATTTTAAGCCAAATATTAGAGATATAATAATTTAGCTATCAACCCTATACCTCCAATTAAAAATATCTTCACTGATATTATGTTGAATTGAGGTAATCTTTTCCTTTAATAAACTAGAAAATGAATTATTTAATAATGGAAGCACATATTTTTTATTCTTGTAAGAAAAACTTTTAATAGGATTAATTACTACTGCTGTTCCACATCCGAACATTTCTTTTAAAGTTCCTTCAGAAGAAGATTTTATAAGTTCATCAATACTTAAACGTCTAATTTCAACATTTTTTTTAAGGTAAGCACAAAGTTCAATAACACTTTTTCTGGTAATTCCGTCAAGAATTGTATCACTTATAGGGGTTGTTATTAAAGTGTTATTAATTTCAACAAAAATATTCATAGTTCCAGATTCTTCGATATATTTGTGAGAATATGAATCGGTCCAAATTATTTGTTGATAACCTTCTTGAAGAGCTAATGAAGTTGGATAAAACTGAGCGGCATAATTTCCAGCGGCTTTAGCAAAGCCAACTCCTCCCATAGCAGCTCGACTATAATTTTCAGCAATTTTAACATTTGTTTCTCCACTGTAATATGATTGTGCAGGAGAGCAAATTATCATAAATTTATAAGATTTTGAAGGTGAAGCACTTAGTCCAGCTGTATTTGCAAAGACAAAGGGTCTTACGTACAAAGAATTACCTTTACCAGGTTTAATCCAATTAGAATCTATTTGAAGTAATTTTTTTAAGCCTTCAAAAAAATATTTTTTTGGAAATTCA
The DNA here is from genome assembly GCA_902514625.1 of uncultured Bacteroidota bacterium. Taxonomy (GTDB): domain Bacteria; phylum Bacteroidota; class Bacteroidia; order Flavobacteriales; family Flavobacteriaceae; genus TMED220. Next base: position 21,354 of record CABXRK010000022.1, on the reverse strand, counting down.
GGAATTGAGAGCCTAATAGATGAACTTATTAATCTATTGTAATTATCTTCAGGTCTAAATAACCAAGTCTGACCTTTGTCGTCTTTGTAGGCTTTCATACCTTCAAATACAGCTTGACCATAATGAAAAACACTAGATGAAGGATCAAGCTTTAGACTCTCATAAGGCAATATTTTTGGTTCATTCCAATCACCATTAGTGAAGTCACAAACAAACATATGATCGGTGCAGATCTCTCCGAAATTTAAATTATTAAAATCTACGGAATTGATTTTAGAAGATTTATTTATTTGAACTTTCATTGTATATTGTCTTTCAAAACAAAATTAAATATTAATTACAATAAATTAGCATCATGCTAGTAAATATTTATTAAATAGAGGTTTTTAAAATAATGAATAAGAAAGTAATCACTTCAGACGGTAGTTATACATTTTATATTGAAGAATTGGATGAGCATTTCAGATCAAAAAATGGGGCTGTTAGAGAATCCAATCATGTTTTTATAAAAAATGGATTTGAGTTTTGGGTTAAATTAAATAAAAAAAAAAATAAATGCTTTATTTTTGAAATGGGATTTGGAACTGGATTAAATTGTTTGTTAACTTTAAGATCTAATATTAAAAACTCTTTATTAGTTAAATATAATTCAGTAGATGCTTATCCCCTTAAAATATCAGAAACATTAGATTTAAATTATGAAGATTTTTTTAAAAATGAGACTTTATCATTTTTATATCGTAAAATTTTGACCTCGAATTGGAACAATCAAGTTAGAATAATGAAAAATTTCATTTTAAACAAAAACATAACAAAATTAAATCACTTCAAACACAAGGATAAATATGATTTAATATTTTATGATCCTTTTGGTTATAAAGTACAACCAGAAATGTGGACTATAGACGCATTAGAACCTATTATTAAATGTTTAAATTTTGGTGGAGTTTTTGTTACATATTCTTCTAAAGGTTCTGTAAAAAGAATATTAGAATCTTTTCAATTATTTGTTGAAAAAATTAAAGGTCCTCCAGGAAAAAGAGAAATGTTAAGAGCTATAAAAAAAATATAAATATTATAAAATAGCATGAAGATATTAATTACTGGAGCAACTGGGAGTATAGGTAAGACAATTGTTAAAGTTTTGTTATCTAAAGGATATAGGATTAATTTTTTAACTACTAGTAGAAGTAAAGTTAATTTTTTTAAAGGTGCAAAAGGATTTTATTGGAAACCAAATAGAAAAGAAATTGATTCATCTTGTTTTGTAGGTATTGATTCAATAATTCATCTTGCTGGTTATTCGGTTTCAAATTTTTGGACTAAAAGTGTAAAAAAAAAGATAATGGAAAGTAGGCTTCAGAGTACAAGTTTATTGTATAATGAAATCCATAAATTAGGTGATAAGATTCAATTAAAATCTTTTATTTCAGCCTCTGCAATTGGAATTTATGAGTCCTCTTTTAAGAAAGTTCATTATGAAAAAGACAATTTAAAAAGAAAAAATTTCTTGCAGAATGTCGTATATGAATGGGAAAGAGAAGTTTTAAAATTTTCAAAATTAAATTTTAAAGTTACTATACTTAGAATTGGATTAGTAATGTCTAAAAATGCACGATTTTTAAAAGCTTTTAGATTAACTTTAAATTTTGGAATAGGTGTTATTTTTGGTAAAGGGAATCAATTTCAACCATGGATTCATATAGAAGATTTATCTTCGATATTTTTATTTGCCTTAAATAATCAGCTACAAGGTGTTTATAATGCAGTTTCACCTAATCCAGTAACTCAAAGTAATTTTATAAGAATTTTATCTAATTCAATAAACCAGAAATGTTTAATATTAAACATACCAAGTTTTATTATTAAGATTTTTTTGGGTGAAATGAGTTGCTTGATTTTAAATAGTCACAATGTAAGTTCTTCTAAGATTCAAAGTCAGGGATACAAATTTCATTATCCTAATTTAATGAGTGCTTTAAAATCATTTTTTTGAAAAAATCAGACAATTTGACAATTTTCATGGAATGGCAGAAATTTTGCATTAAAAAAATTAAATTAATTTAATGACAGCAAAAAATCAAAAAACTTCTGGTCAAGGAAATAAAAAGGTTAATAGAAGAAAAAAATCCCCAAATTTGAGTAAAAAGAAGACAAATGATATAGATTTAATAGAAAAAGAAAAAGAAAAGTTTGTTCGTCTTTTTGCCGAATATGAAAATTATAAAAAAAGAACATCCAAAGAAAGATTAGAACTTTTTAGGACAGCTAGTAAAGATTTAATGATCTCCATTCTTCCTGTTTTGGATGATTTTGAGAGAGCTATCAAACAGATTAATAATGATAAGAGTGATGATCATATTGAAGGTTTTAAATTGATATATAATAAGTTGCAAGAAGTATTAAAAAATAAAGGGTTAACTGAGATTGAAATTTCCATTGGTGATGTTTTTGATTCAGAATGTCATGAAGCAATCTCTCAAATCCCTTCAGAAAAAAAGAATAAGGGAAAAATTATAGAAGTAATTGAAAAAGGATATCAACTTGGTGAAAAAATAATTCGTTTTCCTAAGGTGATTGTTGGTCAGTAGTTTAAAAAAAATAATGAAAGAAGATTTTTACGACATACTTGGTATATCAAAAAATGCTACCTCTTCAGATATTAAGAAAGCATATAGGAAAAAAGCTATTCAATTTCATCCTGATAAAAACCCTGGAGATAAAAATGCAGAAAAAGAGTTTAAAAAAGCGGCTGAAGCTTATGAAGTATTAAGTAGTCCCGATAAAAAATCTAGATACGATCAATATGGTCATTCTGCTTTTGAGGGTTCTCAGGGATTTGGAGGAGGAATGGATATGGAAGATATTTTTAGTCAGTTTGGAGATATTTTTGGGAGTGCTTTTGGGGGATTTGGAGGTGGTGGATTTTCTGGAGGTGAAAGAAAAAGTAAAGGGAGTAATCTTAGAATTAGAGTGAAATTATCCCTTGAGGAAATATTATCTGGTGTAGAAAAAAAAGTAAAAGTAAGAAAAAAGATTCAAGCTGAAGGTGTTGTTTATTCGACTTGCACAAGCTGTAATGGGACTGGTCAAATAGTTAAAGTTGCAAATACAATTCTTGGAAGGATGCAAACTGCAGCAACATGTAATTATTGTGATGGATCTGGCAAAGTTTTAACAAATAGGCCTAAAGGTTCCGATTCCTTTGGTTTAATCAGTGTAGATGAGACAGTTTTAGTAAAAATTCCTTCTGGAGTAGAAGAGGGTATGCAACTTAAAATTTCTGGTAAAGGAAATGCTGCTCCAGGAAATGGTATAGATGGAGATTTAATAGTATTAATTGAAGAATTAAGACACGATTCATTTGTAAGAGAAAATAATCATTTACATTATGATCTATACATATCGATTTCTGAAGCTGCTTTAGGAGTTTCGCGAGAACTTGATTTGTTAAAAGGTAAAGTTCGGATTAGGTTGGAATCAGGTATTCAATCAGGAAAAACATTAAGACTTAGAGGTAAGGGCCTTCCAGATATTAATGGATATGGTATCGGAGATTTATTAGTCCATATTAATGTTTGGACACCAAAAGTTTTAAATCGTGAACAAAAGCAGTTTTTTCAAAAAATGTTAGAAAATGAAAATTTTATTCCTAAACCTAAACGGTCGGATAAATCATTTTTTGAAAAAGTTAAAGACATGTTTGCTTAACATAAATAGATTTATATTTAGTATAATATTTTATTCTATATTTATCTTTATTAAATATTTAAATGGATAAAATATTAAATTACATTAATAAATTAATAAATTATTTAGATTATGAGTTTCATATAGGTGAAAATATTTCATTTAGTATGAGGGCTTTAATTATTGTAATTTTTGTTTTTATTTTAACTAAGTTTTTTTTAAAACTTTTTAGAAAAATATTATTTAGATCACTTGAGGAGGATGCTAAATATAAGTTTAAAAGTGTTTTTTCTTTTTTTAATTATTTCATTTATATAATTGTTACTCTTATTACTTTTGACACGATAGGCATTGATATTACTGCAATATTTGCAGCTTCTGCAGCTTTACTTGTTGGAGTTGGATTAGCACTTAGAACTTATATAGAGGATATTATTTCTGGAATTTTTATTATTGCAGATAAATCTGTTCATGTTGGAGATGTAATTCAAGTTGAAGGAAAAGTAGGGAAGGTTCAAAACATAAATTTGAGAACCACAAGAGCTGTTACAATTGATAACAAAGTTTTAATTATTCCAAATCATAAGTTTTTAAAATCAATATTATTTAGTTGGACTGAAAATGGAGCCATCACGAAAGATTATGTTGAAGTAGGTGTTTCATATGGAACAAGCATTGAATTAGTCCAAAATTTATTATTGAAAATAGCAGAGGATCATCCAAAGATCATTAAAAATCCAAAACCTTCAGTTCTTTTTTGTGATTTTGGTGATAATGCATTAGAATTAAAATTGCTATTTTCTTTAAATGATAGTTTTAATGTCGAAAAGGTTAAAAGTGATATTAGGTACAGTGTATATAAGATTTTTAATAAAAATAATATTGAAATACCTTTTCCTCAGAGAGAATTATGGATTAAGAAATCAAATTTAGAAAATGAGAAATAATATTTTAGTTATTGAAGATGATAAATCTATTAGGGAAGTAATTAAAAGTATTCTTCAAGAAGATGAAAATGATTTCATTGTTTATGAAGCCTCTAATGGAAAAGAAGGTCTTTCAAAATTAATTGAAAAACAATTTAGTTTAGTCCTATGTGATATAAAAATGCCAAAAATGGATGGAATGGATGTTTTAAAAAGGGCTAAATCAAAAGATATTAAAACTCCATTTATAATGTTAACTGGACATGGAAATATTGAAACAGCGGTAGAAGCAATGAAAATTGGAGCATATGATTTTATTCAAAAACCTCCCGATCTAAATAGATTACTTATTTCAATAAGAAATGCTATTAATAATAAAAATTTAAGTGATCAAAATGTTTTCTTAAAAAGAAAGATATCAGTTAAGAATGAAATGATTGGTTCATCAAAAAAATTAAAACAAATAAACCGTTTAATTGATAAGGTTTCGACTACTAATGCTAGAGTTTTAATTACGGGAGCTAATGGGACAGGAAAGGAATTGGTTGCCAATCAAATTCATCAAAAAAGTCAAGTTTGCGATGGTCCATTTATTGAAGTGAATTGTGCTGCAATTCCAAATGATTTAATAGAGAGTGAATTATTTGGACATGTAAAAGGCTCTTTTACTTCTGCAATTAAGGATAAGAAAGGAAAATTTGAATTAGCAGACAACGGCACATTATTTTTAGATGAAATAGGAGATCTAAGTTTAAATGCTCAGGCTAAAGTTTTAAGGGCTCTCCAGGAAAATAAAATAAATAGAGTTGGGAGTGATAAATCAATTAAAATAAATGTTAGGATTCTAGCAGCAACAAATAAAAATTTAATTGAAGAAATCTCAAAGGATAGATTTAGAGAAGATTTATATCATAGAATAGCTGTAATAGTTATTGAGATTCCTTCTTTGTCTGAAAGGATTGAGGATATGGAAGAATTATGTGAATATTTTATTAATTTAATTGCAAAAGATCAAGGAGTGTTACCAAAAAAAATAAGTGCTTCTGCATTAAATAAATTAAAGAAAATTAAATGGAAAGGGAATATCAGAGAATTAAGGAATGTAATTGAAAGATTAATGATTCTTGGGGATGATCCAATTAGCTTAAAAAACATAACTAAATTTGTTTCAAATTAAATATCTATCTTATGAAATATAATAAATTTTTAATATTATTTTTTTTATTTTTTATAGATCTTACAGGTCAAGAAGAAAAAAAGATTCATAGTAATATTAGAGAAATATATGACATTTCTTTAGTAGATGGTAAAAGTTACAATTGGTTAGAACATTTATCTAACAATATAGGTGGGAGACTTTCAGGTTCATTAAATGCAGAGAGAGCTATTTTATGGGCTAAAGAGGAATTAGAAAATCTTGGTTTAGATTCGGTTTGGTTGCAACCGGTAATGGTTCCTAAATGGGTTAGAGGTAACTTTGAGTATGCAAATATTGAAACTAGCCCTGGGAACACAATAAATGTTCCTATTTGTGCATTAGGTGGTTCAATTGCTACTCCATTATCAGGAATTAGAGCAGAAGTTGTTGAGGTTAAAAATTTTGATGACCTTAAATTATTAGGAAAAGAAAAAGTAGCAGGAAAAATAGTTTTTTTTAATAGACCTATGCAAGCTGACCTAGTATCTACTTTTGAATCTTATTCAAATTGTGTAGATCAACGATATGATGGGGCTAGAATAGCATCTAAATATGGTGCTTTGGCAGTAATTGTTCGATCTATGAATCTTAGATTGGATGATTTTCCTCATACTGGAGTTATGAGTTATGGAGATATTCCAAATAAAAGAAGAATTCCTGCTGCTGCAATAAGCACTAATGGTGCTGAACTTTTAAGTTCAATGTTATCTTTAAATCCGAATTTAAAATTTTTTATTAAACAAAATTGTAAAAATTTTCCGGATGTACTTTCGTATAATGTTATTGGGGAAATTAAAGGTTCCATTAAGTCAGATGAAATCATGTTGGTTGGTGGCCATCTTGATTCTTGGGATTTAGGAGATGGGGCTCATGATGATGGAGCTGGTATTGTTCAATCAATGGAAGTTCTCCGTATATTTAAAAAAAATAAATATAAGCTCAAAAGGACTTTAAGAGTTGTTTTGTTTATGAATGAGGAAAATGGAAAAAGAGGTGGAATTAAGTATGCTGAAAATGCTATAAAAAATTATGAAAATCATGTTCTTGCATTAGAATCTGACGCTGGAGGATTTTCTCCAAGAGGATTTTCAATTAGCTCAAACAGTTATAAGTTTGATAAAATTTTAAGTTGGAAGAATTTTTTTAAGCCATATCAAATTCATTATTTTGAAAAAGGTGGTAGTGGAGCAGATATTGAGTTTTTGAAAACAGAAGATAATGTTCTTATAGGTTTAAGGCCAGATTCTCAAAGATATTTTGATTATCATCATGCATCTACTGATACTTTTGAAGCAATTAATAAAAGAGAACTTGAATTAGGTGCAGCTGCTATGGCTACTTTAATCTATCTTGCTGATTATTTTCAATTATAGTAATATTTTAAAATTTATTTATTAGAGATTAAATGACTTCTATTTTAAAATATACAAGTGAATTTAAGTATAACATTAAACTTGCATTTCCTGTAATTCTAGGTTTATTAGGTCATACTTTGGTACAATTAGTTGATAATATTATGGTTGGTCAACTTGGTGCTACAGAATTGGCAGCAGTTTCACTTGGAAATAGTTTCTTTTTTATTGGCATGTCCATTGGAATCGGATTTTCTACTGCAATAACACCTTTAGTTGCTGCATCAGATGGAGCTAACAATAAAAATAGATTAAATAAAATTTTAAGTCATGGATTATTTTTATGCTCTATCCTCGGTGTTTTAATGTTTATAATGATATATAGTTCTAGATCTTTAATGTTTTTAATGAATCAGCCTATTGAAGTAGTTCGTCTTGCTTTTCCTTATTTGCTATGGATTTCAATTTCTTTAATTCCACTAGTTATATTTCAAGGATTTAAGCAGTTTTCAGATGGTCTTTCAAAGACTAGACCTGCAATGTATGCCACATTATTTTCAAATTTGATTAATATTATAGTGAATTATTTTTTGATTTTTGGAATTTGGATTTTTCCTAAACTAGGGGTTGAAGGAGCTGCAATAGGAACATTAATTTCAAGAATTACTATGGTTTTTTTCATCGTTATTTATTTTAGGTTAAATAAATCTTTTAGAAGTTATTTTATTGAAATAACTAAGTTTAAATTAAAAATTAATTTATTGAAGAAAATTTTAGAATTAGGTTTTCCTTCAGCTTTACAAATGCTATTTGAGGTTGGATTTTTTGCTGCAGCTATTTGGTTATCTGGATTATTAGGTAGTAAAATTCAGGCTGCTAATCAAATAGCTATGAATCTTTCAACTATAACTTATATGGTTGCCATGGGATTAAGTGTAACTGCAATGATTAGAGTAGGCAACCAATATGGAAAATTCGATTTTTATGAATTAAAACGTATTGCATACTCAATATTTTTATTAATTTTTATATTAGATATAATTTTCTGTTTATTTTTTTTAATTTTTCATAACTCTTTACCTTGGATATATTTAGATGCAGATAATGAAATAAATTACAAAGATTCATTAGAGGTGGTAAGTGTAGCTTCAAATTTATTAATAATTTCCGCAATTTTCCAAATTTCAGATGGATTACAGGCTGTAATTCTAGGATCTTTGAGAGGATTACAAGATGTAAATAAACCAACAACTATAATATTTATTTCATATTGTTTAATTGGCTTTCCTATTTCTTATTATTTAGGGATTATATCTAATTTAGGAGCAATAGGTATTTGGATTGGTCTTTTAACTGGACTTACATGTTCTGCTTTATTAATCTTTTTAAGATTTAATTATAAAATTAAAAAGTTGCTAATTCAAAAGAAATATAAAAAAGATTTAAAGTGATTGATGAATTAATTGAATTTGATGTTAAACTTTTTTTAATTCTAAATAATTTAGGGTCTTCAACATTTGATTTTTTTTGGCTATTAATGTCTAATAAATTCACTAACATTTGTATTTATTGCATTATGACTTATATATACTATAATCAAAAGGGAAAGAATTCGACTTTTTTTTTAATATTGCTTTCGGGTATATTGGTTTTAATCACAGATCAATCTACAAATTTTTTTAAATTTTATTTTCAAAGATTAAGACCATGTTATAATGATTCGTTAATAGATCTAGTTCGTTTAGTTAATGATTATTGCGGTGGAAAATATTCTTTTTTTTCAGCCCATTCATCAAATTCTTTTGCATTAGCGACTTTTTTTAGCTTGATTTTTTATAAGCTTTATAAGCCTATATTCTTTTGTTTATTTTTATTTGCAAGCTTAATTTCATACAGTAGAATTTATTTAGGTGTACATTTCCCATTAGATGTTTTTTTTGGATCATTTTTTGGAATTAGTTTAGGTTTAATTTTTTATAGATTTAGTTACTGGTTTTTTAAAAAAAAATATCCAAAAATAGATATTTCATTCTGAGTCATTAATTGATTTAAAAGTAAATGTTGTTTGATGAGTATATTCTTTATTTGGAAATAATATTGTATTAGGAAAGGATTTAATATTAGGGGAATTTGAAAATTTTTGTGTTTCAAAACAAATTCCATTAAATGATCTAGGAGTAAAAATTACTATTCCTGGTTGATCAGTTTTCACCTCCATTGAAATTCCAGTTTTAGAAGAAAAAAGTTTAGCATTTATTTTATTCTTAGGGTTAACAACAAAACAATCATCTAAATAATTATTTCCAATATTTGCTAATTTGCTGAAATCAAATTTTGTATTTTTAACTTTTAATAATTTTCCTGTAGGTAATAATTTTTTATCAAGTTCTAGATGTTTATTTGAATTTACAAATAATTTGTGATCTTTAATTTCACCTCCGTCAGATAAATTGAAATATGAATGGTTAGTAATATTAACAGGTGTAGGTTTGTCACTTATAGCTTTATAATTAATTATTAAAGTATTTTGTAAGAGTTTATAAGTCACTTTAGCTTTAACTTCTCCTGGATGTCCTGAAGATCCATTTTGACACGTATAATCTAAAGTCACTTTATTTCCGCCTTTATTTTTTTTTATTGACCAAATTCTACTGTTCCAGCCATTTGGACTTCCATGTAGTTGAATCCCGTTATCATTATTTATAAAGTATTTAACAGAGTTTATTTGGTAGGAAGAGCTTAATCTGCCAGCATATCTACCAATAATAGCTCCTAGATACCACTTATCTTTTTTATAATCACTTAACTTTTTTTTATTTATGACAAGGTTAGTGAATTTCCCATTCTTATTTTTAAAGAATAATGATTGAATGATTCCCCCGTAAGATAAAACCTTTAATTTTAGATAAGCATTTTCAATTGTTATTTTCTTCAAAATATTTTTTATTTACAAATTTCAGGAAAAGCATTTTTAAATTTTTCTAATCTAGGAATTGAAACATTAAGTATATAAGGGTTATTAGGATTTCTTTTTTTGAAGTTTTGATGATAGTCTTCAGCATAGTAGAATTTTTTAAGAAATTTTATTTCTGTTACAATTTTTTTGTTTTTATTTAATTTCAATTCTAATTTATTTTTATAATCTATAATTATTTTTTCTTCTTCTTTAGTTTTAAAAAAAGCGATAGAACGATATTGTGGACCTACATCAGGCCCTTGTCTATTAAATGAGGTAGGATCATGAGATTCAAAAAAAACTTTAACTAGAGTTTTAAAACTAACGATTTGTTGATTATAAATTATTTCTACAGATTCTGCGTGACCAGTTTTTTTATTATTTATTTCATAGTAGTTGGGATTTTTTGTGAATCCACCAGCATAACCTGAATAAACATCAACTACACCACTAACACTTTCAAATATAGACTCAACACACCAAAAACACCCAGAGGCAAAATATGCTCTATTCAGTTCTTCTTGACAATGATATTCAATTGTGTTTTTAGAATTATTTTTCGTAAAATATATATTACTATCAAAAAAAATATTTAGAAATAAGATTAAAAGTATATTCATAATTCACTTTCATTTATGAAATTTAATAGTTTATAAGAAAATTTGTCCCAATGATAATTGTGGCATACTTTTTTTATGTTGTCAATAATGTCTTTTTGATTATTTTTTTCTAATATTTGAATAATACTTTTTGATATTGATTTAGTATTTAAATTGCTCACAACACCTGTTTTGTCAACTTCTATAGGGTCTTTTAATCCATTTATTTTTGTTACTAAAAGAGGTACTTTATAATTATATGACATTGCTGTGACACCACTTTGTGATGAAGATATATATGTTTGAGCAACTAGATCAGCTAAGCAAAAATAATCTCTTGCCGTTTCTTCATTTACATATTCAGGTATAATTATAATTCTAGATTTTAAATTTAATTTATTTATTAGATTATAGTATTTATTTTTATTTTTATAAAATTCACCAACTATAATTAATTTAATATTACTTTCTCTTATAATTTTTTCTGAAAATGATCGTATTAGTAAATCTAACCCTTTATATCTCCTAATTATTCCAAAAAAAAGAACATACTTGTAATTACTTGATAAATTAAGTTTGTTATATGCATTTTTTTTCGAAATTTTTTTAGGTAAATTAGAATTAATAGGATGAAATCCTGTAAGTATATTAGAGAAACCATTTTTTTTTATTTGTTCTGTAACGTTTTTTGAAAATGTGACAAAATAATCTATTTTTCGACCAAAATTTTTGTTTAAAAATGTATCTAAAATTCCCTTTTCATGAGGAATCCAATTATCAACTAGAGCTATTTTTTTTATAGATTTTGGAAGGTTTTTTGCTATTGTTGAATATAATGGAGATAAATAAGGAGTCCAATACCTAAATACTATAAAAGATGGGTTTAATTTAATAATACTTTTTATATTTTTTTGCCATAATAATGGATTTGAAGTATTAAATATTCTTTTAATTATTAAATTAGTTTCCTCTTCTTTTTCTTCATATTGACTTTTCCCAGGGAAGAAAAAATCAGGATATAAACTTTTAAAGGTCCAGATCTCAACTTTTTTTCCAAATGTAATTAATGATTTAGATAAAGAGTGGTTAGTTTTACTTATTCCTCCACGATAAGGAAGAGCTGGACCTACAATTAGACAATCTAATCTTTTAGTTTTCATTTTTATTAGAATCTCTTATAACTATTTTATTTTTTATTTTTAAAGTTAATAGGATCGTTGTAAATGCATATAAAATTACAGAAATGCTAAATAATTGATGAAAACTGAAAAAATCAAAATAATTTATTAGAATAATGGATATTATAATTAAACTTCTTATTAATTCAAACATAGTACTCCATTCGTGACCATCTAGAATTGATGTGTATCCAAAAACACTAATAAAAATTATAAGACCAATACTTATCTGTAATGTATTATTTAAATCAGAAAAGTTATTTAATAAATAAAATAAAAAGAAATTTATTATTATAAAATGGAATAAAGCTAAAATTTTTCCCGAAGTTGTATATTTTGGATTGTATTTTTTAAAATTATTAATATCAGTTATTTTTTTTCTGGGTAATTTATTTAAAACATCATTAGGTCTCCAACCTGTAGGCATAAACCAAATTAAAAATTTATCTTTCCATTTTTTTGTGTGCCATGCATCTTCTAAAAGATTAAAGAAATGTTGAAAATTTATCCATATAGGATTCCATGTTCTTACAGGTTTAAGCACACCATAAACTGGAGGGTCATTATCAAGCTCTTCTTGAAAAGTGCCAAACAATCTATCCCAAATACAAAAAACAGCAGAAAGATTTTTATCAATATATCTATCATTAATTGCATGATGGACTCTATGCTGAGATGGTGTTACAATAATATATTCAAGCCAACCTAATTTACCTATGTGTTGAGTATGATACCAAAATTGAGCAAATAAATGAATTGGAGTTAGTATAATAATGATTTTAGAGGGTAATCCAAAAATTGCAGCTGGGATTAGAAAAATGTGTCTAAATCCAATTATTCTTGCGATACTTTGACGAAGTGCACAAGCTAAATTAAATTCTTCACTACTGTGGTGTATTACATGAGTATTCCAAAAAAAATTAACACTATGATTTAAACGATGTCCCCAATAACTAGCAAAATCAATACAAACAAAGGCAATAAAATACATCATTATAGTGGATTCAAGTTTTGTTATAGCAAGAATTTCAAGTAAATAAGGATAGGATATTATAATAAATATAACTCCAAGAGAATCTTTAAGAATATTAGTTATTCCAGAACTTAAACTTGATAATGTGTCCATTAATTTATATGTTATATTTTTTTTATAATGACTATAAATAATTTCAATAATCATTAGAATAAAAAAACCAGGAATTACATATAATAATATTGCAGCATAAACTTCCATTTGATGTTTGTTTAATTATTATTTACAAGAACCCATTCACCATTAGCAATTAAAGGCAATGCTTGTTTAAATTTAAGAATTTTATTTTCACCTGTAGAAACCTTTTTAATAGTTACCCTTTCATTTCTTCCTATTTTACGAGTCTGTCTTGTAATTGTTTCGACAACTTGGTTTTGCCCTGAATTTGGCTGTTCTATAATTTGTCTTTTTTTAGTAGCTAATTCTTCAGAGTTTAAAACTTCATCTTTTGATGTTTTATAATTTTCATTCTTTTTAATTTTAGCTTCTCTGATATTATTTTCTTGAGAAGGGATTGCACCTTTAATTAAGAAAGACAATACTTCTTTATTTAAATTTGCTATCATGTTTTTAAATAGTTCATAAGCTTCAAATTTATATATTAATAATGGATCTTTTTGCTCATGAACTGCTAGTTGAACTGATTGTTTAAGTTCATCCATTTTCCGTAAATGGTTTTTCCAAGTCTCATCAATTAAGGCAAGAGTAATATTCCGTTCAAAGTCTTCTATTAATTGCTTTCCTTCAGATAAGTATGCTTTTTCAAGATGAGTTACAACATTAATAGTTTTTGTTCCATCTGAGAAGGGGACAACAATTTTTTCATATGTATTTCCAGGTCTTTCAAAAACATTTTTTATAATTGGAAAAGTTAATTTAGCATTATTTTCTGATTTAATTTTGTAATGATCATAAACAGATAAATATAATTTATCTATTATTTCACTTTCATTTAAATCATTAAATAAGTCTTCTGATATTGGAGATGTTATAGAGAGAGTACTAATAACATCAAATTCAAAATTTTTATAATTGTTATTTATTTTGTTTGCGTTTACTATTTCTTCACAAGTCTCATATAACATGTTTACAATGTCAACTTTTAACCTGTTTCCTTTTAATGCATGTTTACGTCTTTTGTAAATAACTTCTCTTTGAGCATTCATGACATCATCATATTCTAGGAGTCTTTTACGAATACCAAAATTATTTTCTTCAACTTTTTTTTGTGCTCTTTCAATCGACTTAGTCATCATTGAATGTTGAATAACTTCGCCATCTTCTAATCCTAACTTATCCATTACTTTAGCAACTCTTTCTGATCCAAAAAGCCTCATTAGGTTGTCCTCAAGAGAAACAAAGAATTGAGAACTTCCAGCATCTCCCTGTCTTCCTGATCTTCCCCTTAATTGTCTGTCAACTCTTCTTGAATCATGACGTTCAGTCCCAATAATCGATAATCCACCAGAATCAATAACAGTATTACTAAGTTTTATATCTGTTCCTCTTCCAGCCATATTTGTTGCAATTGTAACAATTCCTGCATTACCTGCTTCAGCTACAACGTCAGCTTCTTTTTTATGAAGCTTTGCATTTAGCACATTATGATTGATTTTTCTTAGATTTAACATTTTACTTAATAGTTCTGAAATTTCAACCGATGTAGTTCCAATTAAAACAGGTCTTCCATTTTTAGATAATTTTGTTACTTCTTCAATTACGGCATTATATTTTTCTCTCTTAGTTTTATATATAAGGTCATTATGATCCTTTCTGGTGATGGGTTTATTTGTAGGTATTTCAATAACATCAAGCTTGTATATTTCCCAAAACTCTCCTGCTTCAGTTATTGCTGTTCCAGTCATTCCAGAGAGTTTTTGATACATTCTGAAATAGTTTTGAAGTGTAACAGTTGCAAAAGTTTGAGATGCTGATTCAATTTTTACATTTTCTTTTGCCTCAATTGCTTGATGTAGACCATCAGAATATCTTCTTCCTTCCATTATTCTTCCCGTTTGTTCATCTACAATCATCACTTTATTATCCATAATAACGTATTCAGTATCTTTTTCAAAAAGTGTATAAGCTTTAAAAAGTTGATTCATTGTATGAATTCTTTCACTTTTTATAGTAAAATCTTTAAAGAGTTTTTCTTTTTCATTTGCTTCTTCTTTAGAATCAAATCCTTTATTTTCAATTTTAGCGATTTCAGTTCCAATATCAGGCAAGATAAAAAAACCTTTATCTTCAGCTGTATTTGATAATTCGTCAATTCCTTTATCGGTAAGGTCAACTTGATTGTTTTTCTCATCTATAGTAAAATAAAGTTCTGAATCTATTTGATGCATTTCTCTATTATTATCTTGCATATAGAAGTTTTCTGTTTTTTGAAGAAGTTGTTTTATTCCCTCTTCACTTAGAAATTTAATTAGAGATTTATTTTTTGGAAGCCCACGGTAAACCCTTAATAGTAATTTTCCACCTTCATCTTTGTTTCCAGATAGAATTTCTTTTTTTGCGTTTGCTAAAACATTGGTTAAAAGTGATTTTTGTTTGGAATAGAGATTAGAAACTTTCGGTTTAAGTTCATCAAATTCATGTCTATCCCCTTGAGGTACAGGGCCAGATATAATTAATGGAGTTCGAGCGTCATCTATAAGAACGGAATCAACTTCATCAACTATTGCATAAACAGGCTTTCTTTGTACAAGATCTTCTGGGACATTTGACATGTTATCACGCAGATAATCAAAACCAAACTCATTGTTTGTACCATAGGTAATATCAGCTAAATAGGCTTTTCTTCTGTTTTCACTATTTGGTTTATAGTAGTCTATACAATCAACACTTAGTCCGTGAAATTCAAATAAAGGGCCCATCCAAGCACTATCTCTTTTAGCTAAATAGTCATTAACAGTTACTAGGTGAACACCATTTCCGGTTAAAGCATTAAGATATATAGGTAGTGTAGCTACGAGTGTTTTACCTTCCCCTGTTTGCATTTCTGCTATTTTACCTTGATGTAATACGAGTCCTCCAATTAGCTGAACATCATAGTGGATCATATCCCATTTAATTTTTTTTCCAATAGCGTCCCATTCATTAGACCAAAATGCATAATCATTTTCTAGTGTAACATAATCTTTTTGTTGAGAAATAGACCTGTCAAATTCATTAGCATTAACCTTTAAAGATTCATTTGTTAAGAATCGAGAAGCTGTTTCTTTCATTACTGCAAAAGCCTCTGGAAGAATTTCATTAAGGCAGTTTTCAGTTTTTTCATATATTCTTTCTTCTAAAGAATCAATCGTATTGTAAAGTTCTTCACGTTCATCTACATTATCAATTTTGGAAATTTCACTAAATATTTTAGTAATTTCTTGATTCTCTTGATTTATAGAATTTGATATTAATGATTTGAAATAATTTGTCTTTCCTCTTAAATCATCATTTGATAGAGATTTAAGTTCTTTATAATGGGAATTTATTTTTTTTACTATTGGTTGAAGATTTTTAACATCTTTTTTTGATTTGTCCCCAACAAAAGTTTTAAGAATAGTATTTAATATACTCATTACTATAAGTTAACTTATAAATTTACATAAAATAAATCTATAAGATTTTTTTATTTAGATGAACTTAGTATTCATCTTCATTCCATAAATAATCATCTTCAGAAGGAAAATCTGGCCATATTTCTTCAATTGATTCATATACATCACCTTCATCTTCCATTGATTGTAAATTTTCTACAACTTCAAGAGGAGCACCAGTCCTTATTGAAAAATCAATTAACTCATCCTTTGTTGCTGGCCAAGGGGCATCACTTAAATAAGAAGCTAATTCTAAAGTCCAATACATATGATCTATTTTTTTGCAAAAATAAATTTTTGAATGAAAAAAACAAGATATTTTTAAGTATTTTTACTTTGTTCCCATTTTAATTCTTCTAAATTTGATTCAAATAAAACTTTTCGAGAAAGAGTAAAAAGATAATCAGATAACCTGTTTATGTATATTAAAATATTCTTTTCAACTTTTGATGAGGCATTTAACTCACTTAAATCTCTTTCGGCTCGCCTACAAGTGGACCTTGTAAGATGAATTATTGAAGCCAATTTATTTCCACCAGGTATAATAAAACTTTTAAGCTCGGGAAGTTTATCTGTTATTGAATCAATTAAATATTCTATAAGAATAATATCCTTGTTATCAATTTTATTAATTTTTAGATCAATATTTTTATCGTTAGCTAATTCAGAGTTAATATTCATTATATTTTCTTGAATTTTTATTATTTCAATATTATCTTCATCGGATTTAGAAAATGACCTTATTAATCCTAAACAACAATTAAGTTCATCAAGTGCACCATAAGCTTTGACTCTTACATTATGTTTTTCAATTCTAGCTCCAGAAATTAAAGAAGTATTTGCATCGTCTCCAGTTTTTGTGTAGACTTTATTTTTTTTCATGTTCTATAATATTACTTACAAATTAATAAATTAAGCTTTAAACCTTCCACTTAGAGCAATAGATAATAGAATTAGAGAAAAGAAAACAGCAAACCTAGCGATAAAATCTCCGTATTTAACATAAAATGTAATTTCATCGTTTAGAAATAGTGATCTTTTAAGGATACCTTTTTTATCATAATCTAAAATGGATTCAATTTCGCCATAAATATTAATAAATGCAGAAATCCCAGTATTTGCTGATCTTGCAATTGATCTTCTATTTTCGATTGCTCTTAATTTAGAATAGCTAAGTAATTGTTTATGACCTTCTGTATTTCCCCACCATCCATCATTAGTAATAATGGTAAAAAAATTAGCACCTTTTCTAGTAAATTCAGTAAGAAAAGATCCGTAGATTGATTCATAACATATAATTGGAGCGGTGGAAATATTAAGATTAGAATTAGTAAATACTAATCTATTTTTTTGAGGAGTTCTACTAGACACTGTTCCTCCTAGGTCAATCATAAAATCACCAATTAGAGGGTTAAAAAATGATTTATATGGCATCATTTCCACTCCAGGGACAAATTTAGATTTGTTATAAATTTGATAATTATCTTTATTATTAATTTGAATTGCTGAATTATAAAAATTAGCCCAAAAATCCTCTTTAATTAGTATTGAATTTTGATTAATTGGATCTTTACCATATTTAATTTTAAATAGTTGAATTCCAGAAATAATATTTAAATTTTTATATTGATTACTAAATTCATAAATTAATCTTAGTAGATTGCTTTGAGCTAGTTGGTCAATATCTTCACCATTACCTTCAGAGAAAAATGTTTCAGGAGCTATTATATAATCAATAGTGTCATTTAAATGGTCATTAACTAAGTCAGTAATAAGTTTTAAGTTTTGAGTATTTGTCGTAAAATATTTTTCCTTATAAGGATCAATGTTTGGTTGAACTAAAATTATATTAGCTTTTTGTTTTAAAGGTTTTTTGTTTTTTAATATAAAGAAAGAAATAAGTAAAGGTAAAAGTATTAATATAAGAAGCTTGAATAATCTTATAATAGAAGCACTTTTATTTATGGTTTTTTTGTGGAATTCAATTAAGTTGTAAAATCCAAAATTTAATATTAGAATCCAAAGAGTACCCCCAAAAATTCCTGTATATTCATACCATTGAATCCAATAAATTTTTTCAGAAAAGCCATTACCTAAGTTTAACCATGGCCAAGTAAAATCCCAATTTAGATGAAATTTTTCAAATGAGATCCAAATTGCTATAAAAAATATTGTTGAACTTAGTTTGGATAATCTTCTTAATGACCAATAATAAATTATACAAAGAATTGAATAAAATAGAGAATTACATAAAATAGCAAAAATAGCCCCAAAAGATGATGAATTATAAATCCACCAAGTTGTCATTATGTTCCAAATAAAGAATGTCAAATAAGAGTAGAAAAAGACATATATATATTTTTTATTAGTATAGGCAGTATTTATAGAGTTAATTAATTTTAATAACGGGACTAATCCAATAAATAATAGTATAGTAAAACCATATGTTGGCCAAGAGAGTCCTAATAAAAGACCGGAGAATATTGAAAGTGATATGTTTTTTCTCATTTTAAGCCTAATTTCCAATTCTTAATTTAAAATAAAAAATAAAAGGATTTATTTTTTTAAAATTTGTATTTTACACCCATTCAAAAAAAGGACATGTTAAAAAAAAATATTCCAAATATATTAACTTCTTTTAATTTATTATCAGGTTGTTTAGCTGCTTATTTTGCTTATAGCCATTTTTTTTCAGCTTGTTTAGTTTTTTGTTTACTGGGGATTATTTTTGATTTTCTAGATGGTTTTTTTGCTAAATTATTAAATGTTGAGTCAGAAATAGGCAAATATCTAGATTCTTTATCCGATATAATTACTTCTGGATTTGTTCCTGGCATAATAATGTATCAATTATTTTTTTTGTCTGGGGTTAAAGAATTTAATTTTGTATATAACATAAATAGTTTTAATATTATTTTTTCTATAGCTCCTCTAGCATTAATAGGTTTTTTAATCACTTTAGGGTCAGCTTTTCGCTTAGCAAAATTTAACACAATTGATTCTGTAACAGATCACTTTGAAGGGTTACCTACTCCTGCTAATTCAATATTCATTGTCTCAATTCCAAGTTTAATTAATAATGAAATGTTTATTAATCTCAAACCATTTATATTAAATCCAGTTTCATTGATAATCATAACTTTCTCATCTATTTTTTTAATGAATATTAATTGGAAGTTGTTTAAAATAAGATTTTATAGAGATTTTAATTTGTTGATTTATCCAATTCTTTTGTTTATTTTTTCAATAATTTTATTTTTGCTTCTAAAGCAGGGTGCTTTTGCTTTGATAATAATATTTTACCTTTTGTTAAGTTTAGTAAAAAACATAATTAGTAATAATTAATAATTTATTTTTTTTCTTCTTAATTCGAAATTTTTACCTAAATATACTTTTCTTACCATTTCATCTTTAGCTAACTCTTCTGGAGTTCCTTCTTTTAGAATGTTCCCTTCAAACATAAGATAAGTTTTGTCTGTTATAGCAAGCGTTTCCTGTACGTTATGATCTGTAATTAAGATCCCTATGTTTTTATTTTTTAAATGGGCAATAATTTTTTGAATATCCTCAACAGCAACTGGATCAACTCCAGCAAAAGGTTCATCTAATAGAACAAATTTTGGGTCGGTTGCTAATGCTCTTGCAATTTCAGTTCTTCTTCTTTCCCCTCCAGAGAGTAAATCCCCTCTATTTTTTCTAATGTGGTCAAGTCCAAATTCATCTAAAAGTGCTTCCATTTTTTCCAATTGTTTATTTTTAGTTAAATTAGTTAATTGAAGAACACTTAAAATATTATCTTCTACGCTAAGTTTTCTAAAAACAGATGCTTCTTGAGCTAAATACCCAATTCCATTTTGGGCCCTTTGATACATAGGAAATTTTGTTACATCAATTTCATTTAAGAATATTTTACCACTATTAGGTTTAATTAAACCAACTATCATATAAAAAGAGGTGGTTTTTCCTGCTCCATTAGGGCCTAATAATCCAATGATTTGACCTTGTTTAACTTCTAAAGAAATCCCTTTAACTACTTTTTTGTTTTTATATGATTTTTCGATATTATCTGTTCTTAATTTCATAAAATAATAGAATTATTTATTATAGTTTACTTAATTCTTTTTGTTGATTTCTATGAACAACTTTAGAAATAAAAATACTTATTTCGTATAGAAAAATTATTGGAATAGTCACAATAATTTGACTTGCTATATCTGGGGGAGTAATTATTGCTGCTAAACTTAAAACAATTACTATTGCAAATTTTCTATTTTTTTTCAAAAAATCAGGAGTAATAACTCCAATTTTAGTTAAAAAGTACATCAGAATAGGTAATTGAAATATTATTCCAGAAGATAATACTGAAGCTCTGACTAGTGAAATATAACTACTTAAATCGAAGTCATTAAAGACCTCATTACTGACTTGGTAATTCCCAAGAAAATTAATTGATAAAGGAGTTACTACATAATAACCAAATAGAACTCCTAAAAAGAAAAGCATTGAAGAAATCAGAATAAAACCTCTTGCGTTTTTTTTTTCATTAACCAAAAGCCCAGGACTAATAAATCTCCAAAACTCATAAATTATGTAGGGGAATGCAACAACAAATCCTGCCGTTATAGAAGTCCAAAGGTGAGCTGAAAATTGTCCTGACATTGTCCGGCTTTGAATTCTAAAAGGCATTTCTTTAATACAAAAACTTTCTCCACTTCCAATAGCTTTTGATATATCACAGAATAATTGATAAGTAAAAAAATCAATTTTTTTTGGACCAAAAATTATATGATTAAAAATAAAATCTTTAGAGATAAATGCGAATATAGCAA
>CABXRK010000021.1 GCA_902514625.1 uncultured Bacteroidota bacterium | reverse complement strand
GACGGCCACAAAGAGCCAATAATGTTCGATAAAATCACGGCTAGAGTTAGAAAACTTTGTTATAGTTTAAATAGTTTGGTTGATCCCGTTAGAGTTTCAATGAGAGTAATCGAAGGGCTTTATGATGGGGTTTCAACATCGGAACTTGATAATTTAGCTGCTGAAATAGCTGCAACAATGACAACAACTCATCCGGATTATGCTCAACTTGCTGCCAGAATTTCTGTTTCTAATTTACATAAGAATACAAAAAAGTCTTTTTCAGAAACAATGAAGGATTTATATGAATATGTTAATCCTCGTACAGGTAAAAAGGCTCCATTATTATCTGATGATGTTTTTAAGGTTATTAAAAAGAATGCTGAAAAGTTGGATTCAAGTATAATTTATAATCGAGATTATGGGTATGATTTTTTTGGGTTTAAAACCTTGGAAAGGTCTTATTTATTAAAATTAAATGGAAATATTGTAGAAAGGCCTCAACACATGTTGATGAGAGTTTCAGTTGGAATTCATCATGATGATATTGATTCTGTCATTGAGACATATGATTTAATGTCAAAACGGTTTTTCACTCATGCTACTCCAACCTTATTCAATGCAGGCACTCCAAAACCTCAAATGTCCTCATGTTTTTTGTTAACTATGAAAGACGATAGCATAGATGGAATATACGACACACTTAAGCAAACTGCTAAGATTTCTCAATCTGCTGGTGGAATTGGTCTGTCAATTCATAATGTAAGGGCAACTGGATCATATATAGCTGGCACTAATGGAACTTCAAATGGAATAGTTCCTATGCTTAGAGTTTTTAATGATACTGCCAGGTATGTCGATCAAGGAGGAGGAAAACGAAAAGGATCTTTTGCAATTTATATTGAGCCATGGCATCCAGATATTTTTGATTTTCTTGATTTAAAGAAAAATCATGGAAAAGAAGAAATGAGAGCACGAGATTTATTTTTTGCTATGTGGGTCCCTGATCTTTTCATGAAAAGAGTCGAGGAGGATAGTACATGGACTTTGATGTGTCCAAATGAATGTCCAAGTCTATTTAGTACTCATGGTGATGAATTTGAAAACTTATATTTAAAATATGAAAAAGATGGAAAAGGAAGAAAATCGATTAAGGCAAGAGAGTTGTGGGAGAAAATTTTAGAATCTCAGATTGAAACTGGTACTCCATACATGCTTTACAAAGACTCTGCAAACAGAAAATCTAATCAGAAAAATCTTGGTACAATTCGATCTTCAAATCTTTGTACTGAAATTTTAGAGTACACTTCTTCTGATGAAATAGCAGTTTGTAATCTAGCATCTATTGCACTTCCAGTTTTTATTAAAAATGGTGAGTTTGATCACCAAACACTTTTTAAAGTAACTAAAACTGTTACAAAAAATTTAAATAGAGTTATAGATAGAAATTTTTATCCGGTTGTTGAAGCAAAAAATTCTAACCTTAGGCATCGGCCTATTGGACTTGGAGTTCAAGGTTTAGCCGATACATTTATAAAATTAAGATTACCTTTTACCTCTCAAAAAGCACAAGAATTAAATCAAGAAATTTTTGAAACATTATATTTTGCTGCAGTAACAGCTTCAGTTGAAGAGGCAGAAAAAGATGGTCCTTATAAAAGTTATAAAGGATCTCCTATTTCTAAAGGGGAATTTCAGCATAATTTATGGGGAATTAAGGATAAGGAATTAAGTGGAAGATGGGATTGGACTAAATTAAGAGATAGAGTTAAAAAATCTGGGGTAAGAAATTCTCTTTTAGTAGCTCCTATGCCGACGGCTTCTACTTCTCAAATTTTAGGTAATAATGAGTGTTTTGAACCTTACACGTCTAATATATATACCAGAAGAGTTCTTTCAGGAGAATTCATTGTTGTAAACAAGCATTTATTAGAAGATTTAGTTGAATTGAATCTTTGGAATGAGGATATGAAGGAAGAACTTATGAGAGCCAATGGATCAATTCAAAAGATTGAAGGTATTCCTCAAGATATTAAGGAGTTATATAAAACTGTTTGGGAGATGAGTATGAAGGATATTATTGATATGTCTAGACAAAGAGGTTATTTTATAGATCAATCCCAGTCACTAAATCTATTTATGGAGGGTGCAACAATGGCTAAGCTTACTTCAATGCATTTCTATGCTTGGAAATCAGGCTTAAAAACAGGAATGTATTATTTAAGGACTAAATCTGCTGTTGATGCTATTAAATTCACATTAAAAAATGAACCTAAGCAGAATAAGAAAGAGTCTAAAGTCTTAGCTAATCCAAAGAAAAGTAATCTTAATTCTAAAAAATTAGCTGAAAATGAAACTCCAGCTGCAGTAGTTGAGCCATTATCACCAGAAGAGCTTAGAGAAATGTTATCAAAGTCAAAAGAAAGCGAGGACGATGATTGTTTAATGTGTGGATCTTAATAATTTAATATTGTCTTAACATTAATCACTTTTTTTAAACCGATCTTTATCTAAGATAAAAGGAATCTAAAAAATGGAAAACGTTTATTTATTGATGCTTGTGACATTAGCTCTCCTAGCAATTATAGATATAGTTGTTGGCGTAAGTAATGATGCAATTAATTTTTTAAATTCTGCAGTTGGATCTAAGGTTTTTTCTTTTAGAACTATAATGATTATTTCAAGCATTGGAATTTTTGTAGGTGCGGTTTATTCAAGTGGAATGATGGAAGTTGCTAGAAAAGGAATTTTTAATCCTGGGTCATTTTATTTTGATGAGATTATGATGGTTTTTATGGCTGTTATAATGACGGATATATTACTTCTAGATTTTTTTAATACTCTTGGACTACCAACCTCTACTACAGTTTCTATTGTTTTTAATCTTCTTGGTGCGGCAATTGTAATGTCTCTAATTAAAATTGGTGAAACTCAAGGACAAAATCTTTCAGATTTAGAATATTATATTAATATAGAAAAGGCGACAATGATAATTAGTGGAATACTTCTTTCTGTTATAATTGCTTTTTCTATAGGAGCTTTGGTTCAGTGGGTTAGTCGCCTTATTTTCACTTTTCAATTTGAAAAAAAAATTAAAAGTTTTGGACCAATTTTTGGAGGGATTGCATTAACTGCTATCACCTATTTTATTTTAATCAAAGGCTTAAAAGGTTCACCATATTATAATGATTTAGTGGGATATTTTATTGACAAGGACTTTTTAATAATTATAGTAAGTATAATTATTTTTTCAATATTTTCTCATTTTTATCAAGTTCTGACTAAGAAAAGTATTTTTGTTATTATTATAGCAATGGGCACTTTTGGCTTAGCTTTGGCTTTTGCAGGGAATGATTTAGTTAATTTTATTGGGGTATCAATGGCTGCTTATCATTCATATGAAGCTTGGTCAATTTCGGGAATTGATCCCACATTGTTTTCAATGGATGTTTTAGAAAAAAAGGTCCCTGCTGAGCCTCTTTTATTATTTTTAGCTGGAGGTATAATGGTAGTAACTCTATGGTTTTCAAAAAAAGCTAGATCAGTTTTAGATACTACAATAGGATTGTCTCGTCAAACAGTAACTCATGAAAAGTTTCAGCCTAATTTTTTTTCAAGAGCTTTAGTAGGATCTTCTTTCTGGCTGTCTTCAAAAATTAATAAAATACTTCCCAAGTCAGTTCAATATAAAATTGAGTCTAGTTTTAAAGGGAGTAGTAAAGAATTAATAAACAAGGATCAAAGCATAAATGCACCTGCATTTGATATGATAAGGGCATCAGTTAATTTAATGGTAGCTGGAGTATTAATTTCAATTGCTACTTCAATGAAACTTCCTTTGTCGACAACTTACGTAACTTTTATGGTAGCAATGGGGACTTCATTATCTGATAAGGCTTGGGGGAGGGAAAGTGCAGTATATAGGGTTGCAGGAGTGATTAATGTAATAATAGGATGGTTTTTAACTGCCTTAGGCGCTCTTCTAGCATCGGGGGTTGTTGTTTTCTTAATTAATTGGAATAAGGAGGTGATGATTCCCATAATGTTGATAATTACATTTATAATTTTAACTAGGAACTTTCTTTATCACAGACAAACCCGAAATAGAATTATTGATTCAAGAAGCTTAAAAAAGTCAGAAAGTAAAACTGTTCAAGGAATTATTGAAGAAAGTTCAGACAATATAAATAATGTAATATTTAGGTCTAATAAGATTTATAAATTAGTTGTAGGAGGACTTATAAAAGAAGATTCTGAAATGCTTAAAAAGGCTAAAAAAGGAGTTAAAAAGCTTGATTCAGAAATTGAAGAATTAAGAGATAATATTTTTTATTTTATTAAAAATCTGGATGAGACAAGCGTTAGGGGTAGTAATTTTTATATGATTATACTTTCATATTTGACTGATATTGCTCAGTCTTTAGGTTATATTTCTGCAAAAAGTTTTAAACATGTTAAAAATCATCATAAAAAATTAAAAAATAAGCAATTAAAAGATCTTACTGAAATTGAAGAAAGTATGGATAGATTGTCAAGAGAAATGGCAAATATCTTTAAAGATAGAAGGTTTAATTCCTTAAATATTATTATTGCACAGCAAAATAAATTTTTTTTAAATATTAAAGAAAAAATTGATTCTCAAATTGAAAGGACTAGAACCGATGAATCAAGCCCAAAAAATACGACGTTATATTTTAACATTATACTAGAAACTAAGGATTTAATTAAGAGTATTTTTAATTTAATTGAAGAATATTCTTTAAGCTATAAGAAAGAATAAAAAATTTAATTCATAAAAAAGTGTTTCAAAATTGTTTATGATTATAAAATCAGTAAATTTGCAGACTTGAAAAACTAAATTCCATGTATGCAGTTGTAGAAATAGCAGGGCAGCAATTTAAAGTTTCTAAAAATCAAAAGATTTTTGTTCATCGTTTACAAGAAAAAGAAGGTAGTACTGTGTCTTTTGATAAGGTATATTTATTTAATGATGGTAAAAAAACAACTGTGGGAGCCCCAAATGTTAGTAAAACTTCTGTTCACGCTAAAGTAATAAAGCATTTTAAGGGTGAGAAAGTTATTGTTTTTAAGAAAAAAAGAAGAAAAGGTTATCGTGTTAAAAATGGACATAGACAATTGTTGACTGAATTAGTTATTAATTCTATAGGAATTAATTCAGCTAAAAAATTATCTTCATTAAATTTAAAAGAAGGATTATCTGAAAAAAAAGAAAGCCCTAAAAAAGTTTTAGAGAAAAAATCAACACCAAAAAAGGTAGAGAAGAAGGCAACACCAAAAAAGTTAGAGAAGAAGGCAACACCAAAAAAGTTAGAGAAGAAGGCAACACCAAAAAAAAGTACAACTAAGAAACCAACAAAAAAATAATTATTATGGCTCACAAAAAAGGAGTTGGAAGTTCAAAAAATGGTAGAGAATCTCACTCAAAAAGATTAGGTGTAAAGATTTTTGGAGGTCAAATTGCTAAGGCTGGAAATATAATAATTCGTCAAAGGGGGACTCAGCACAATCCAGGTGAAAATGTCTATTTAGGGAAGGATCATACTTTACATGCTTCAATTGATGGTTTAGTTGAATTTAAAAAGACAAAAGACAATAAATCATATGTATCTGTTGTTCCTTCTAAAAAATAAATTTCTTACCAAGAAGAAATTATTTTATTAATAATTCTTTTAATTTATTATAGGGTTTGTAACAATTAATATCTGTAATATTCAGGTTTAAATGGCCCTTTTTTGTTTACCCCGATATAATTTGCTTGATCATCACTAAGTTTTTCTAATTCTACTCCAAGGTGATCTAGATGAAGAGCCGCTACTTTTTCATCTAAATGTTTAGGCAGCATGTAAACTTTTTTGTTGTATTTTTTAGAATTATTCCATAGTTCAATTTGGGCTAGTATTTGATTTGTAAAAGAATTACTCATAACAAAACTTGGATGTCCTGTAGCACAACCAAGGTTAACTAATCTTCCTTCAGCCAGAATGATTATTTCATTACCATTATCAAGAGTATAAGTATCAACTTGTGGTTTGATTTCTTTTTTAGTATTCCCATAGTTTGAATTGAGCCATGAAATATCAATCTCATTATCAAAATGTCCGATATTACAAACTATTGTTTTGTCTTTCATTTGTAAGAAATGTTCTTTTGTGATAATATCTTTATTTCCAGTTGCAGTAATTATAATATTAGCATTTTTAAGTACAGAATTCATTTTTTTAACTTCAAATCCATCCATTGCAGCTTGTAAAGCACATATGGGATCAATTTCAGTAACAGTTACAATTGCTCCTGCTCCTTTAAATGATGCTGCAGTTCCTTTTCCGACATCCCCATATCCAGCAACTAACACTTTTTTCCCAGCTAACATAATATCGGTTGATCTTCTTATTGCATCAACAGCACTTTCTTTAGTCCCATATTTATTATCAAATTTAGATTTGGTTACAGAATCATTTACATTAATTGCAGGAAGAGGAAGAGTGCCTTTTTTCATTCTTTCGTATAATCTGAGAACTCCAGTAGTTGTTTCTTCTGAAATACCATTTATATTAGAAACTAATTCAGGAAATTTATCAAGCACTATATTTGTAAGATCTCCTCCATCATCTAAAATCATATTTAATGGTTTTTTTTCTTCACCAAAAAATAATGTTTGTTCTATACACCAATTAAATTCTTCTTCATTCATTCCTTTCCATGCATAAACTGGAATACCAGCAGCTGCAATTGCCGCTGCTGCATGATCTTGGGTAGAAAATATATTACATGATGACCAAGTAACTTCAGCTCCAAGATCGATAAGAGTTTCAATTAAAACTGCTGTTTGAATAGTCATATGAAGACACCCTGCAATTCTTGCCCCTTTTAAGGGTTTTTCAATTGCATATTTTTTTCTTAAAGACATTAATCCTGGCATTTCAGATTCGGCTAGTTCGATTTCATTTCTTCCCCATTCTGCTAATTTTATGTCTTTAATCTTATAAGGTAAAATACTTGTCGTATTTTTCATATTTATATATTTGTGTCAAATAATTAGTAAAAGTAATGACTTTTTATAAGAAAAAATAATGCCAATAATTAAAGATTATAGTTTAAATTATTCAACCAGGGTAATTATTTGGAAAATTACTGAAAGTGAATCAAAATTAATGTCAGGAATTAATTTTATTAATAGTGATATTAATAGGATGAATCAAATTAACTCGGATATGAATCGGAAAGGTTACATAGCTATCAGGAGAATTTTAAAATATTTAAATTATAAATCAGAGGACATTAAATATGAAAAAAATGGAAAACCCTTTCTTTTAAATGAAAATTGTATTTCAATTTCGCATTCATTTAAAATGGCAATGGTTGGAATAAGCAAAAAAAAAATTGGAATAGATATTGAAAAAAAAAGAAATAAAATATTAAATATTTCAAAAAAATTCATCAATAAAAATGAAAAATTCGCTTTAAATAAAAATGATTCTTTAAAATTTTTAACAAGAATTTGGACAGTAAAAGAAGCTTTATATAAATCGTTTGGTAAAAGCGGCATAAATTTTTCTGAACAAATTATTGTATCACCTTTTGAGATTGAGGATAATAATGGAAATGCATCAATTATTTGTGATAAATTAATTAAATCTTTTTCTTTAACTTTTGTAGATTTAGAGGATTATTGTGCAACAATAGCTTTGCCAAATTAATTATTATGGAAATTTCTGTTGAACTAACTTTAGCACCATTGCAAGATGATTTTAAAAAACCTATCAAGGATTTTATTGTTGAATTGAGAAAAAGTAAATTTAAAGTAATTGAAAATCCTTTAAGTACTCATATCTATGGGGAATATAAATCGTTAATGAATTTTCTGACAAAATCTATAGAAAAATCATTGTTTGATCAAAATTCGGTAATAATAAACATTAAAATTCTAAAGAATAATAGAAGTGGATATAACCCCAATTTTTAATTTTTTTTTCCAACAATACACCCAATATTTAATTATTGATATATTTTTAGAATTAACTGCCATGTCATTTGGCTTGATAAGTATTTGGTTTGCAAAAAGAAATAGTATTAATGTATATCCGTTAGGATTAATTTCAACGGGAATATATGTTTATTTATTAATTAAATGGGGCCTTTTGGGCGATTTTTTAATTAATGTATATTATTTTATTATGAGTATATATGGATGGTATTTTTGGAGTAAAAGATTAGAGGGAGAAATAATAAATAGAGTTGATCATATTTCTTATAATGAAAAGGTTAAAATCATATTTTTGGCAATCTCATCTTTTACTTTTGTTTATCTACTTTATAGTTTTTTTAATAAGTGGCATGATCCTTTTGCTTGGTTAGATACAATTACCACATCATTGTTTTTTGTCGGAATGTGGCTAATGGCAAGAAGAAAGGTTGAGAATTGGATTTTTTGGATTATAGGAGATATAATTTCTGTACCTCTTTATTTTTACAAAGGATTAACATTAACAAGTTTTCAGTATCTTATTTTTACGATACTTGCGTTTCAAGGATATAATAAATGGAAAAGGATTATAAACAAAAATCAACTAATTGTATAAGGGTTGTCATTTATGGGCCAGAGTCAACCGGTAAAACCACTCTAGTAAAAGACTTGGCTAAACATTATAATACAGTTTATGTAAGAGAATTCGCAAGAGATTATCTTCAGAAAAAGTGGGATAAGTTTAAAGAAAAATGTACTGTTAATGATTTATTAGAAATTGTAAAGGGACAAATTCAAAATGAAAATAAAAAAATAAAAAAAGCAAATAAAATATTGTTTTGTGATACAAATATTTTAGTTACAAAAGTATGGTCAGAAACACATTTTAATGGTTATTGTCATCCTTTGATTAAAAAGTATTCGAAATTATTTTTTTACGATATATATATATTAACCCAGATAGATATTCCATGGGAAAAAGATGATCTTCGTGATAGGCCTAATAACAGAATAAAAATGTTTAATTTTTTTAAAAAGGAATTAGATGATAATAATTATAAATATTTAATTGTTAGTGGAAAACATGAAGAAAGGATGAAACAAGTTATTTCATTTTTAGATAAGATTTGAAAGATAACGTTTTAAAAATCATTCAAAATTTTTTCTATGAAAAATAATAAATTAAATTTGTAGTTTCTCAAAGGGGTGCTTTTTAATGGCTGAGATCATACCCTATGAACCTGGGCAGGTAATGTTGTCAAGGGAAATAGTAAGTTGAATTATTAAAATTTGGATAATTACCTCTTTTATTCGTTTAATGTCGAATGAAATTTTTTTTAATAGTATTTGTAGTATTTTTATTCAGAGTTAATTCTCAAGAAAAAAAATTAGATTCTCTAACTAATGATTTAATAAAATTAGAAGAAGTTAGCGTTTCAGGCTCGAGAGCAACAAATAAAATGCCAATTACTTTCTCAAAAGTTAGTTCAAAAGAATTAGCTAAAAGAAATTTAGGACAAGATTTACCAATATTACTAAATTTTCTTCCCTCTGTAGTTACAACAAGTGACGCTGGTACGGGGATTGGATATACTGGAATTAGAGTAAGGGGTAGTGATGCTACTAGAGTAAATGTAACAATAAATGGAATCCCATATAATGATTCTGAATCCCAGGGAACATTTTGGGTTAACTTACCAGATATGGCATCTTCAATTAAAAATATTCAATTACAAAGAGGAGTTGGAACATCTACTAATGGATCATCTGCTTTTGGAGCAAGTATAAATATTCTTACCGATGGCCCTTCTAAGAAAGCTTATACTGAGTTTTCTCAAAGTCTTGGAACTTTTGGCACTAGTAAAAGAACTGTTAAATATTCAACGGGCATAATTAAAAATCATTTTGAATTTTCAGCTAGACATTCTAAAATTTTATCTGATGGATATGTAGAAAGAGCCTCATCTAATTTGAAATCTCATTTTTTTCAAGGATCATATTTTGATGAAACAACGCTTTTAAAGGCAATAATTTTTGGTGGATCTGAGATAACTTATCAGTCTTGGTACGGAGTAGATGAAAATAAAATATTAGAAAATCGCAGGTATAATTTTGCTGGAGAAATGTTTGATGATGATAAATTAATAGGTTTTTATGAAAATCAAGTTGATGATTATAATCAAAATCATTTTCAATTTCATTGGAATGAAAAATTGAATTTTAACTGGAATTTTTCTTTAGGATTAAATTACACTAAAGGTAGAGGGTTTTATGAAGAGTATAATAATGATCAAAGTTTAGAAAGCCTTCAATTAAATAATATTCAGATTGGTAATAATAATATTATTAAGACAGACAATGTTACTCAAAAGTGGTTGGATAACAATTATTATGTTGGAACTTTTTCATTTCAGCAAACAACTAATAATAAAGAGTTAATTATAGGAGGGAGCTTTGGGAAATATTTCGGTAATCATTTTGGAAATTTAATTTGGGCTAAATTTTCAAGTAATGCCCTTCCTAATCATAGATTTTACAAAAATAAAGGGGAAAAAATTGATGCCACTTTATATTCTAAAATAAATTATATTTTAAAAAAAAAATTATCTTTTTTTGCTGATTTACAGATAAGAAAAGTAAAATATAATGTTATCGGAACGATTAATGGACCTAACATAATTGACATTGATGATAATTTCATTTTTTTTAATCCTAAAGCAGGGTTCAATTTTTTAATAAACAATTATAATAGTGTATATTTTTCTTATGCTAAAGCTAATAGGGAGCCTAATAGAAATGATTACGAAAATGGATCACCTAAACCTGAGAGATTAAGTGATTTTGAGGCAGGGCTTAGAATTAAAAGAAGAAATTTTAAATTTAATGCTAATCTATATTACATGAAATATAGAGATCAATTAGTTCTTACCGGAGAATTAGATGAGGTTGGCTCACCAAAAAGACAAAATGTTGGGGACAGTTATAGATTAGGCATTGAAATAGATTCAAGTGTTAAGTTAAAGAATAATCTTATTTGGTCAAATAATATATCTCTAAGTAGAAATATTAACAAGGAATTTTATTTTAAAAGAGATGGAAGAATTGAAAATTTAGGAGAAACAAATATTTCATTTTCTCCTTCAGTGATTGCTGCAAATAGTATACAATTATTCCCTAATGAAAGCTTTAAAATTGAATTTTTATCAAAGTTTATAGGGGAGCAATATATGGGTAATATAGATTCTGCTTTTTCAAAATTAGACTCTTATTTAGTTAATGATATTATTTTAAACTATTATTTTAATCCTGATAATTGGATAAATAAAATTCAACTTTCTTTTTTAATTAATAATGTTTTTGATAATGAATATAGTTCAAATGGATATTTTTACACATATGATAATTCATGGTCGGATCCTAATGGTAATATTAAGACAATTGAAGGAGTCAGATATTATCCCCAAGCTGGAATAAATTTATTGTTTGGATGTAGTATTAATTTTTAATTAGAAATTATTAAAGTATTTGCAAAATTCTCTACAGAATAATTTAATAAAGGATAAGTTTTTTTGTTTTCAATTGAATCACTAATTAGTTGTCCTGTGGCTAAACTATATTTATAATTCTCACAATTACATACAGATAAAACCCCTTCGATTTTCATTTTTGAACAAGAGCTTGGTGAATGATTTGGACAGCTAGCTTCCCATGCAAAAAATGTATTCCCATTTAAATTAAACACTATAACGCCTTTATAACCAATGTTTGAAATCAAAATGCTTCCTCCAGCATATTGAATATTTTCATATTCAGGGAGATTAAGATTTACAGAATATTGGAAATTAAATTCTGGTAAAAAAGGGTTTCTCTCTAGACTATTTTTTTTGCAACCTATGAGAATTAAAAAAAATAATATATAAAAGGATAAATTAAAAATTTTATAAGATTCTTTCAAATTTATATATTTGTTATAATAACATTTAGCATCAAGTTATTAATAATCAAACGTAAAACAAGTGACTAAAGTATCT
Source organism: uncultured Bacteroidota bacterium (assembly GCA_902514625.1). Classification (GTDB taxonomy): domain Bacteria; phylum Bacteroidota; class Bacteroidia; order Flavobacteriales; family Flavobacteriaceae; genus TMED220. The sequence goes on along the minus strand of CABXRK010000021.1, from coordinate 15,118 downwards.
TATTATACAAAACAAGGATTTCGAAAATTAAAAGATGAGTTAAATCAATTAAAGGATATTGAAAGACCTAAGGCTTCATCTGCAATAGCTGAAGCAAGGGATAAGGGAGATCTTAGTGAAAATGCTGAGTATGATGCAGCAAAAGAAGCTCAGGGATTGTTAGAAATGAGAATTTCAAAATTAGAAGAGATTTTGTCTAATGCTCGATTAATTGATGAAACTAAATTGGACGACACGAAAGTTTTGGTTTTATCAACTGTAAAAGTTATAAATAAAAATAATGGCATGGAAATGACTTATACTTTGGTTGCTCAAAGAGAAGCTGATTTAAATAAGGGAAAAATATCTGTAGAATCCCCTATTGGTAAAGGTCTTTTGGGTAAAAAAGTTAGTGAAGTTGTTGAGATTAAAGTTCCTAGTGGTAATATTCAATTGGAAATAATAGAAATCAGGAGGTCTTAATTTTGAGCACAATTTTTTCTAAAATATTATCAGGTAAGATTCCTTGTTTTAAGGTTGCTGAAGATGAAAATCACTTTGCTTTTCTAGATATTAATCCTAATTCTAAAGGACATACATTATGCATACCAAAAAAAGAAACAGATAAGATTTTTGATCTTTCTATTGAAGAGTATATTTCTTTAATGACTTTCTCTAGAAAAGTAGCCATTGCTATTAAAAAATCTATTACTTGTAAAAGAATTGCTATTTCAGTAATTGGACTTGAAGTCCCTCATGTTCATGTTCATTTAATTCCATTAAAAAAAATGGATGATATAACTTTTACTACTAAAGTAAATTTATCAAGAAAAGAAATGGAAATGATTGCTAATAAAATAAATTCGAATTTTTAGTTTCTTTTATTTAATTGTATTTCAAAAGTAGATCCTTTATTGATTTTGGATTCTTTTAAAATTATTTTGCCTTTATGATAATCTTCAATAATTCTCTTTGATAATGATAAACCTAGCCCCCAACCTCTTTTTTTTGATGTATATCCAGGTTTAAAAATTTGATTAATATCTTTAGAATGGATCCCTTTTCCAGTGTCTTGTATTTTTATTTTTACAATATCCTTATTTTCCTCTAAAGTTATATTTATAGTACCCTTACCCTTCATAGAGTCAATAGCATTATTAATGAGATTTTCTAAAGTCCAACTAAATAAAGAAGAATTTAGTGGCACATTAATTTTCTTTTTTGAAAGATTGAAATTCCATTTAATATAATTTGAGCTTCTTTTTTTTAAATAAATAATGGTTTTTTGAGTAATTATATTTATGTCTTGCCTATTAAGTTTTGGGAAGGATCCAATTTTTGAAAATCTTTCAGTAATGACACTTAGACGATCTATGTCTTTTTCCATTTCAATAATTGATTCAGAATTACTTCCCTTATCTTTAATAATGGTCATCCAGCCCATTAATGATGTTAATGGGGTGCCAATTTGATGAGCAGTTTCCTTCGCCATACCCACCCAGAGTTTATTTTGTTCAGAAATTTTAGAAGTTTGAACTATAAAATATAACACTGCAGCAAAAAGGAAAATAATAAATAATAGGGCTATTGGGTAATATTTTAATTTTTTTAATAAATCTGAGTTACCATAATAAATTTTTTGAGTAATTAAGTTTTCATATTCTATTGAAATTGGTTTATTCTGTTTTTTAAAAAGATCTAATTTTTTATATAAATAAGATGAATCTTTATCAGTTTTTTTATTCCAATTAATGTTTCTATAATCAATTATTTTACCTTTGGAATTTATTTGAATTATTGGAGTATTCCCAATTTTTTGAATTACATCAAACGTTAAATTACCATAATCTAAATTTAGACTGGTATTCTTTATAATTTCTTTTTGTGCTGTAGCCCATAATTCCATTTTCGTTCTTTCTTCTTTTTTAAGAATTTGAAAAAGCATATTTGTATTCCAAAGGATTAGGACTACAATAGCAAAGGATATTAATATCCAATAGTTGTTAATAATATATTTAGAATTATTGAACAATTATTTTATTATTGATTCATACTAATATAGTATAAAATGGAAAATTCATAAACATATAACTGGAACATTACAATTTTTATACTTTTATATAAATTTAATTTAAGATAATGGAAGTTACAGGAAAAATAAAATGGATAGACGAAGTTAAAACATATGGAAATAATGGTTTTAGAAAAAGAGAGGTGGTATTAATTACTGAAGAACAATATCCACAAACTATTTTGATTGAATTCGTTCAGGATAAGTGTGAGTTATTAGATTCTTTTCTAGAAAATGAAAATGTTAGAATTAGTATAAATTTGAGAGGTCGAGAATGGATTAACCCTGAAGGAGAAACAAAATATTTTAATTCTATTCAAGGATGGAGAATTGATAAAATTGAATTAGAAAAACAAGATATTCCTCCTATTCCAAGTAGTGAGGAAGTTTTTAAGTTAACTGATGAAAATGATGAGGAGGTTGAAGATGATTTACCTTTTTAGGATAAAATAAAGTAGTACATTTTTGCAAAAAAAGAATATTATGTTAAATTTGCAGCCTTTAATCAGATTGTTATAAAAATTTTTTTTTGGAAAAATTAGGTTATAAAACTATTTCAGCAAATAAGGATACAGTTAATAAAAACTGGGTTGTTGTCGATGTTGATGGGTTGACTCTTGGAAGAATGGCTTCCAAGGTAGCAAAATTATTGAGAGGAAAACATAAACCAAATTTTACTCCTCATGTTGATTGTGGTGACAATGTTATTATTCTTAATGCTTCAAAAATAAAATTAACTGGAAATAAATGGAAAAATAAAGAGTATATTCGACACACTGGTTATCCTGGAGGTCAGCGATCAGTTACTGCTGAACAGTTATATAAAAAAAATCCAACCAGAATTGTCGAAAATGCCATTAGAGGGATGTTACCTAAAAACAAATTAGGAGCTATGCTATATAGAAATCTCAAGGTTTATACAGGACAAGAACATAAACATCAGGGACAAAACCCTATTGAAATTAAACTTAATAAAATTAAATGATGGATGTAGTTCATGCTATAGGAAGAAGAAAAACCTCAGTAGCTAGAGTGTTTCTGTCTAAAGGTAAAGGAAATGTAATTGTAAATAAAAAGCAATATGACGATTATTTTCCTACAGCAAGCTTGCAATACAAAATAATGCAACCTTTCACCCTTACAAATACAGAAAAAAGTTACGATATAAAAATAACTATAGTGGGTGGTGGACCTAATGGTCAAGCTGAATCAGCAAGATTGGGAATTTCTAGAGCTTTGATAAAGCTCAATGAAGATTTCAGAAAATCACTTAAACCAGAAGGTTTATTGACTCGTGATCCAAGAATGGTAGAACGAAAAAAATGTGGTCAAAAAAAAGCCAGAAAGAAATTCCAGTTCTCTAAAAGATAATTTTTTGCTCTTTTTTTTAAAAAAAAGAGACAGTTCATATTTAAACCTGTTGCCCGCTCGAAATTTTCGGGTTTTAGTTTAGCATCTAAATATTTAAGGCCTTAATATTATATAAGCCACTTATATATTGCTAAATTCGGAACGTAAACTAAAATTATAAATGGGAAAAATTGAAGTAAAAGACCTGTTGAATGCAGGCGTTCATTTTGGTCACATGACCAGGAAATGGAATCCAAATATGGCTCCATATATTTATATGGAAAGAAATGGGATTCATATTATCAACTTATATAAGACATCTGCAAAAATTGAAGAAGCCTCCTTGGCAATTACTAAAATCGCTGAATCTGGACGTAAAATATTATTTGTTGCCACAAAAAAACAAGCTAAAGATATAGTTAGTAAAAAGGCAAATGATGTAAATATGCCCTACATTACTGAAAGATGGCCTGGCGGAATGTTAACTAATTTTGTTACAATTAGAAAAGCAGTTAAAAAAATGGCTTCAATTGATAGAATGAAAAAAGATGGAACATTTGAAACTCTTTCAAAAAAAGAAAAACTTCAGGTTAATCGTTTGAGGACTAAATTAGAAAAAAATTTAGGTTCTATTTCTGAAATGACTAGATTACCTGGAGCAATTTTTGTTGTAGATATCAAGAGAGAGCAGATTGCTATTAAGGAAGCTAAGAAGCTTAATATACCTATTTTTGCAATGGTAGATACTAATTCTGATCCTCGTGGAATAAATTTTGTTATTCCTTCAAATGATGATGCTTCTAAATCAATAGATAAGATTCTTTCTATTATTACTGAATCTGTTTCTGAAGGATTAAAAGAGCGGCAAAAGCAAAAGGAAGCTGAATCTAAGGAGAAAGAAAGTGATGAAAATTCAAAAGAATCTAATGATGATATAAAAAATAAATCTGATAAAGAGAAGTTAGAAAATCAAAAAAAGGAGAAAAAATAGTTGATATATTATGAACATAAAAGCGTCAGAAGTAAATAAATTAAGACAATTCACAGGGGCTGGAATGATGGATTGTAAGAAAGCATTAGTCGAATCAGAAGGAGATTTTGAAAAAGCAGTTGAAACTCTTCGAAAAAAAGGTCAAAAAGTTGCTGCAAATAGAGCAGACAGAGAATCTTCAGAAGGAGTAGTATTAGCTAAAGTAAATGAAAGTAACAATGAAGGGGTACTTTTATCTTTAAATTGTGAAACTGACTTTGTAGCAAAGAATGAAGGATACTTATCTCTTGCAAATGACATTATAAATGTCGCAATAAATAAAAACAGTTTAGAGGAATTATTGTCTTCAGATATTAAAGGGATGAAAGTTTCAGACAAATTAATTGAACAAACTGGCGTTATTGGTGAAAAAATTGAAATAGGTGGTTTTAAAAAGATAAAAGGAGATTTTGTTGGATATTATATTCATGCTGGCAATAAAATCGCAGCAATTGTTAGCCTTTCTCATAATCTTAAGGAATCTTCAGAAGTAGCAAAAAATATTTCAATGCAGATTGCTGCAATGAATCCAATTGCTTTAAATGAAGATGGAGTTGATTCTAGTATAATTGAAAAAGAGGTTGAAATAGCAAAAGATCAATTGCGTCAAGAGGGGAAACCTGAAGAAATGTTAGATAATATTGCTAAAGGTAAAATTAAAAGATTTTTTAAAGAGAATACCTTAATTAATCAAGCTTATATTAAGGATAGCAAATTGAGTGTTCTAAATTATGTTAAATCTGTAAATCAGGATTTAAAAATAACTGACTTTGCAAGAATTTCATTAGTTTAATTTAATGGGCTTCAAGCCAATTTTTTCCTATTCCGATATCAACAACTAATGGGACTTTAAGTGTATATGCACTTTCCATCTCTTTTTTTACCATTAGTGATAAATCTTTTATTTCATTTTTTGGAGCATCAAAAATTAATTCATCATGTACTTGTAATATCATTTTTGAATCCCATTTTTCGTCAACTAGTCGATTATGGATATTAATCATGGCAATTTTTATTATATCAGCTGCACTTCCCTGAATGGGAGCATTAATGGCATTTCGTTCTGCGCCTCCCCTAACAATAGCATTTTCAGATAAAATATCGTTTAAGTATCTTCTTCTTCCTAGAATTGTCTCAACATATCCATTATCCCTTGCTTCCTGAATTTGTTTTGATATGAAGTTTCTTAGGTTAGGATAAGTTTTATAATATTTATCGATTAATTCTTTTGATTCAGATCTATTTAAATTAGTTTGTTGACTTAGACCAAATGCTGAAACTCCATAAATAATTCCGAAGTTGATAGTTTTAGCATTGTTCCTTTGATCTCTAGTAACTTCGCTAATAGGAACTCCAAAAACATTAGAGGCAGTACTAGAATGGATATCTTGGTTTCCCATAAATGCTTTTATCATTTGAGGATCATTACTAAGGGCTGCTATAATTCTAAGTTCAATTTGAGAATAGTCAGCCGCTAATAGAAAATGATTTTCACTTTTTGGGATAAACCCTTTTCTAATTTCTCTTCCCATCTCAGTTCTGATAGGGATATTCTGTAAATTTGGAGAGGTGCTACTAAGTCTACCAGTAGATGTAATAGTTTGGTTATAAATTGTATGAATTCTGTCAGTATTAGAATTAATTTCTAAAGGGAGAGCATCCACATATGTATTTAGAAGTTTTTTTATAGACCTCCAAATTAAAATTTCTGAAACAATTTCATTATTTTTTGCAAGTTGAGAAAGAATTTCTTCAGCAGTAGAAAATTGTCCTGTTTTTGTTTTTTTTGGTTTATCTACAATTTTTAATTTTTCAAATAAAATAAATCCTAATTGCTTAGGAGAGGCAATATTAAATTTTTCTCCTGCTTTTTTGAAAATGCTAGTTTCAGTTAAAAGAGCTTTAGTTAAAAATTTTTTAGACAAATTTTTTAAAAATAAAACATCAAGTTTAACGCCTTCTTTCTCCATATTTATTAGCACTTTTATAAGGGGAATTTCTATGTTATTAAAGAGGTCCAAATTATTATTCTCTTTTAATTTATTATTGAAAATTGTTTTCAAATGAAGAATAATTTCACTTTTTTTTACTAAAATTTCTGTTTGTTCTTCTAGGGAATGTTCATTAAATTTTATTTTTTTAAAAAGTTCTTTATCTGATAAAAGGTTAGAATTCAAATTGCTATTAGCAAGGACTTCAAGATTGTGTTGACGATCAGGATTGATTAAATAGTGTGCAACTATAGTATCAAAAAAAGTGCCTTTTAAAGTTATGTTATGATTAGATAGGGATTTAATTTCTTTTTTCATATCATAACCAATTTTTATAATATTTGGAGATTCAAAAACCTGTTTTAAATATTTTAAAGTAGTATTTAAATCTGACTTGATAATTGGAAAAGGAATATAGAAGCCTTTATTATATTCCCAAGAAAAACCTATTCCTATTATTTTATATTTTGAAGATTCTATATTTTCTGTTTGAATTTTAAAAGCAAAATTCTTTTGTTTAAGAATTTTTTGAGTAAAAAGTTTTAAAGAAAATGGTGTTTTTAGATATTGAAAAAAATTTTTTTTATTTTTTTCTTTTTCTAATTTAGGTTTTTCCTTCTCTTGAGAGTAAAATAAATCTATTTGACCGGTTTCAGTAATATTCGAAGATAAATCATCATAAATATTTTGATATAATTTGGAGATATTTTCTTTTATTCTTCTAAATTCAAGTTCATCAAGGATAAGATTGAGATTATTATAATTAGGTTTAGATATTTTAAAATCTTTAAAATCAAAATTTACAGGAACATTTAATAAAATTTTTGCAAGTTCTTTAGATAGAATTCCTAAATCTTTATTTTCTTCAATTTTCTCTTTTAATTTACCTTTTAATTGATCAGTATTACTAAGAAGGTTTTCAATGCTTCCGTATTGTTTAATGAATTTTTTAGCTGTTTTATCTCCTACTCCCGGTAGCCCAGGAATATTGTCTACTGAGTCTCCCATCATTCCCAGATAATCTATAATTTGTAATGGAGAATCAACTTCAAATTTTTCTTTGACCTCATTTACCCCCCATATTTCAATGCCGTTTCCCATCCTAGCAGGGCGATAAATAAATATTTTTTCAGAAACTAGTTGAGCAAAATCTTTGTCAGGTGTAACCATATAGGTTTCAAAATTCTTTATTTCTGCTTTTTTTGCTATAGTTCCAATAATATCATCAGCTTCATAACCTTCTTTTTCTATAATTGAAATATCCATTTCTTTAAGAATCTTTTGGATATAAGGAACAGCAATTTTAATTGCTTCAGGAGTTTCATGTCTATTTGATTTGTATTCTGAGTAAATTTCAGTTCTACTTTTAGAACCTCCTTTATCAAAACAAACAGAAATATGATCAGGTTTTTCTCTTTTAATTAAATCTAAAAGAGAATTCATAAAGCCAAAAATTGCAGAAGTATCTATACCTTTAGAATTTATTCTTGGGTTCTTAATGAAGGCATAATATCCCCTGAAAATTAGTGCATAAGCATCAATTAAAAAAAGGCGTTTTGGACTATTCATTTCGATTAAAAGATACGAATCAATTAGTAATTAATTAAAAAAAATAAGTGATCATTTTTTAAAAAAATAATTTATTTTTAAGTGATGGAATTTAATGATGAATATTTTATGAAAAAGGCTTTGTTTTATGCTAATAAAGCTTATTTAGAAGGAGAAGTCCCTGTTGGAGCTATAATAGTAATTGAGAATAAAATTATAGCTAGAGCATATAATCAAATTGAAAAGTTAAATGATGTAACTGCTCATGCAGAGATGTTAGCTCTTACTTCTGCTTCAAATTTTACGAATAGTAAATATTTAAATCAGTGCTCTATTTATTCAACTTTGGAGCCGTGTTATATGTGTGCAGGAGCTTTATTATTAAGTAAAATAGGAGCTATTATATATTCAACATCAGATCCGGAAAATGGAGGATTTTCAAATGGAATTGAATTATCAAAAAATACTACAATTAGAAAAGGGATTCTTTTGGATGAATCCAAAGCACTAATCAAAAAATTTTTTAAAGGAAAAAGAATTTAAACTGGAATTTCCAGAATAAAATAAAAATTGTATTTAAAAAAAAGTTTTATAAGAGTTTTATTTGTCCAGCGACTTTACCTTTTCTCCCATCTTCTTCTTCATATTCTACCTTGTCCCCTTCTTTAATGCTAACATTTCCAAGGGAAGTTGCATGAACAAAAATGTCTTCTTGAGTTTCATCATTAGTTATAAATCCATAACCTTTAGAAACATTGAAAAATTTTACTGTACCTGTCATAATAATTTTAATTCGGTTGACAAAATTATGTTATTGTTTTTAAGTATACACTATAAATTTGATTTTATTTTTTAAAATAACTAAAAATTCACTTTTTTATTTTTGATTTGGGCTTGATTTTATCTATTTCGCCAGACTTGAAGATGTAATCTGAAAGTTTTTTATTTTTTAATCGATTGTATAAGAATAAAGGGAGAAAGATAAAAGCAACTATAAGAACACTAAATCCAATTATTTTATTGCCTAAATCATAGTTACTTTGATATTTTATTATATGTCCAATAAATATTGATGCTATTAATGTTAAAAAAAATAATTTCAGAAAAAATTTCATTAATTAAAAAATTTAATCAATAGAAATATTTAGATCATTTAATTGTTCTTTATCTATTTCACTAGGAGAATCAATCATTATATCTTTGCCACTATTATTTTTAGGAAATGCAATAAAATCTCTAATTATTTCTTGTCCACCAAGGATAGCGACTAAACGATCTAGCCCTAGAGCAATTCCACCATGAGGAGGAGCTCCATATTTTAGAGCTTCAATTAAAAAACCAAATTGACTAATAGCTTCTTTTTTAGAAAAGCCAAGTAATTTTAATATTTTTTCTTGTAAATCTGAATCATGAATTCTTATTGAACCACCACCAATTTCATTTCCATTTAAAATTAGATCGTAAGCATTAGCAGTTATTTTTGTTGGATCTGAATCTAAGAGGTTTATTTGTTCAGATTTAGGAGAAGTAAAAGGATGATGAACAGAATTAAAACATTTATTTTCTTTATCCTCCTCTAAAAGCGGAAAATCAGTTATCCATAAAGGAGCGAATTTATTTGGATCCCTTAATTTAAGTCTTGAAGCTAACTCCATCCTTAGTGAACTCATTTGTATTCTTGAAGAATGTTCATCTCCAGAAATTATTAAAAGAAGATCACCTTTTTTGCCATTGTGTTTTTTAAATATTTTAATTAATTGTGTGGAATTAAAAAATTTGTCAATTGAGGATTTAATTGATCCGTCAAGGTTAAATTTAATCCAAATCAAACCATTAGCTCCGATTTGGGGGGCTTTCACCCAAGAAGTAAGGTTATCTATTTCTTTTCTAGTAAAAGAAGAGCCTTGAGGAACAAAAATACCTAGATTAATTTTGTTAGAATCAAATATTTTAAATCCATTACCTTTTAATAAATAATTAAGGTTATTTAATTCCATTCCAAAACGTAGATCTGGCTTGTCATTTCCATACTTTTCAATTGATTCCTTGTAAGTTAATCTGGGAAATTTTTCAATACGAATTCCTTTAATTTTAAATAATAGAGTTTTTAATAATTTTTCAAATTGATTAATTACATTTTCTTGAGTAACAAAAGACATTTCACAATCAATTTGAGTAAATTCAGGTTGTCTGTCAGCTCTTAGATCCTCATCTCTAAAACATTTAACAATTTGATAATATTTGTCGATACCGCCAATCATTAGTAGCTGTTTAAATGTTTGAGGAGATTGAGGTAATGCATAGAACTTTCCTGAATTTACTCTAGAAGGAACAATAAAATCCCTTGCTCCTTCAGGTGTTGACTTAATTAAATAGGGAGTTTCTATATCAATAAATCCATTTTCAGATAAAAATTCTCTTATTATTTGAGTGACTTTGGATCTTAATAATAAATTTTTTTTAATTGGAGATCTTCTAATATCTAAATATCTATATTTCATTCTTAATTCTTCTCCACCATCAGTTTTTTCTTCAAGAGTAAAAGGAGGTGTTTGAGAAATGTTTAGAACTTCAAATTCCTCAGCAAGTATTTCTATATCCCCAGTTTTTATTTCTGAATTTTTTGAAATTCTCTTAATTACTGTCCCTTTAATCTTTAAAACATATTCTCTATTAATTTCTCTAACTTTTTCAAATAATTTTAAAGAAGTTCTTTCTTTATCAAAAACAATTTGGGTAATACCATATTGGTCTCTAAGATCTATCCAAATCATAAAACCTTTGTTTCGAATTTTTTGAACCCATCCACAAAGAGTCACCTGTTCACCTTGATTTTTAATATTTAGAGATCCACAATTATGAGTTCTGTACATAGCTATGTTTATAAAACAAATGTAATAAGATCTTTAGTTATTATTATATAAGTTTAAAATTTTGATTGATATTATTTTTTGAATATCCTCAATTTTATTCTGTATACTAATAAAAAGCATGAGGGAACTATAATAAGAGTAAGGAATGTCGCAAAACTTAATCCAAAAATAACTGTCCAAGCAAGTGGGCCCCAAAAGTGAAAATTATCTCCTCCAAAATATGCATTTGGGTTCCAATTTGAAAAAAGGGAAAAGAAATCAATATTTAAACCAATTGCTAAAGGAAGTAGCCCTAAAATAGTTGTAATTGCCGTTAATATAACTGGTCTTAATCTTGCTACTCCACCATCAATTATTGCTGATTTTGCTTCCAAAATAGACAATCTTTCTGTAAGGGGAATACCGATTTCTTCTTTTTTCCTTGCGATTAAAAGTTGAGTATAATCTATTAGTACAACACTATTATTAACAACTATACCAGCTAAGGCGATAATTCCCATCATAGTCATAAGGATTACAAAAGGCATATTAAATAAACTTATGCCGTATAAAACTCCAGTAAAACTAAGTAAAATTGAAATTAAAATAATTATTGGATTGGATAGCGAATTAAATTGAAAAACAAGAATTAAGAGAATTAATCCTAAAGCAGAAGCTAATGCTTTTAAAAGAAAATTCATATTTTTTTGCTGTTCTTCAATTTGACCTCCAAATTTATATTTAATTCCTTTTGGTAATTTATATTCTCTTAAAGCTTCAATTGTTTTATTTACAACTTCATTTGCATTAAACCCTACTAGCACAGAAGAATATAAAGTTACAATTCTATTTAAATCTTTGTGTTTGATTTTATTAAATGAGACGATGTTGTCACTTTCTACAATCGAAGAAATAGGCACCTCTTTTATTTTTCCTGAAGCTTGGTCTCTAAAGACAATGTATTGATTAAGTAGTGATTCAATATTATACCTATCTTTTTTATTAAATCGAATATTAATATCATAGTCTTCTCCATTTTTTTTGTAGATACTCGCTTTTTCTCCAAATAATGAGCGTCTTAATTGTCTGCCTATTTGCCCTGATGAAACTTTTAATTCTCCAGCTTTTTCTCTATCAACTGAAATTTCAATGCCGGGCTTATTTTTATTAACATCTATCTTAAGTTCTTCAATTCCTGAAATATTTTTTGAGTCCAGAAATGTCCTCATAGAAGAGGCAATTTGAATTAATTCATCGTAATCTTTTCCGATAATTTCAATATTTATGGGGTATCCTACAGGAGGTCCTTTTTGATCTTTTTCTACTGAGATTAGTAGACCAGGAAATTTTCCTTCTACTTGTCTTTGTATCTCACTTCTTAAAACCTCACTAGATAGACCTTTTCTATTTTTATATTCAGTAATTGATAAAGTTATTTTCGCTTTATTTGGCATGTCATTTGTAGCGCCCTTGTCTGTTAAAGGATTTTGGGAACCTTTACCAACTTGAGTGACATAGGACGAAATCATAAAGTTTTTCTTATCAATTAAATATTTGTTTTGATTTATTACATAATCTATTTCCTTTTCAAAATTAATTATAGTTTTTTTTGTTTTTTCAATACTTGTTCCTTCTGGATATTCAAGAAAAATAATTATTTGCGTTGGCATATTTGAAGGAAAAAATTCAACTTTAGGGGATGAGATCCCTAAAATAATAAAAGAAGAAAAAAGAAGACCAAAAGTTCCTAAAAGAAAAAATATGGGATTTCTTCTTGATAAAGCAAATGTCAAAAATCTTTTATAATTATATTCTATATTTTTTATAAAGGTGTTTTGAAAATACTTAGTCCAATCTTTTAGTATAAACTTATAAACCCAAAATAAAATTGTAGTGAGGATTATTAAATTGCCTAAAGCTCTAGTCTCAGAATTAAAAATAATAATTAAACCAAGTCCTCCTAAAATAAAAGTAATTTTCCATAAACTTTTAATGCTTATATCGTCATCATGAATATCCATAAATTTAGAAACAAGCATTGAGTTAAAGAAGATTGCGACAATAAGAGATGATCCTAAAACAATTGAAAGTGTCATGGGGAAAAAGATCATAAATTTACCAATTACTCCAGGCCAAAATGCCAAAGGAATGAAAGCTGCAATTGTAGTAGCTGTTGATATTATTATGGGAAAAGCAATTTCTCCAATCCCCTTTTTAGCAGCTTCAATCTTCGAAAAGCCATTTTTTTGCATAAGCCTATATGCATTTTCGACAACAACAATTCCATTGTCAACAAGCATTCCTAATCCCATTATTAATCCAAATAGAACCATTCTGTTAATTGTAAACCCTAAAAAATTTAAAATCATAAAGGACATGAACATTGACATAGGAATTGCAAATCCAACAAAAAGAGCATTTCTAAAACCAAGAAAAAACATAAGGACAGTAGTAACTAAAATAACTCCAAAAATTATATTATTTGTTAAGTCATTTACAAGGTTTATCGTTTCACTAGACTGATCATTTGAAATTCTCAGCTCGATATCTTTAGGAAAGTTTTGAGCTTTTTTATCATTTATAATTTCTTTAATTTTTTTTATTGCCTGTATTAAATTTTTTCCTCCTCTTTTTTTAACATCTAACATCACTGCTTCTTTACCAAACGATCTTGCAAATGAAGTTTTATCTTTTTCTTTAAAATTTATTGTAGCAATATCTCCTAGATAAACTGCTCCTTTTTGAGTTTTGACTACAAATTTTTCTAATTCACTGGGATTTGAAATTTCCCCAACTATTCTTATATTTCTTCTTTGCCCATCTCCAATAATGTTGCCGGCTGAAATAGTTTTATTTTCTCTGTTTAGGGAATTAATTATATTATCAAAACTGACTTTTGATGCATTCATTTTGAAGATATCTAAAGATACTTCAACTTCAAAATCTTCAACTCCTCTTATGTCTACTTTAATTATTTCCTTTAATTGTTCTATTTCATCTTTTAATATTTCAGCATAGAATTTCATTTTTTCAATTGGATAATCGCCAATTAAACTAATATTAACAATTGGGAGTTCTTCAGAATATATAAATTCAAATGCTTTAGGTTCTATTTTTGAATTATTAAATACGGGCCAATCTGGATCTGATATTACTTCATTTATTTTTTCTTGTACTTTTTGTTTAGCAAGATTCACATTTATATTATCATCAAATTCTACTGTTATCATAGAAATATTCTCAATAGATGAGGAAAATATTTGTTTAACATTTTGAACTCCTTTTAATGCTTCCTCAAGTGGATCAGTTATTAATTTTTCAATATCTTCAGCAGTATTTCCAGGGTAAACTGAACTAACGAAAATTTCGGTCTCTTGAATATCAGGGAAGTTTTCTTTAGGCATTGTCAAATATGAAAAAACACCTAAAAAAAGAAAAATGGATATGATAACATAAATAATAGTACTATTATTTATAGCCCAGGAAGAAAAAAGGAATTCTTTTAATTTAGTGGTTTTTTTCATTACTAATTTTCTGGAATATTTATAATATTTACATATTGATTATCTTTAATTAGCCTTAAACCTTCATTTACGATTTGGTCATTAACTTTGATTCCATTTGTAACTTCAATTTTATTTTTATAGGATTTGCCTAAACTAATGAAGCTTTTTTTTGTTTTATATAAATTAGAATCTTTAATAACTTTATAGACATAAGACTTACCTTTTGAATTTTCAAGAACATTTTTAATTGGAATCATTATAGCTAGATCATTTGAATAATCATTTACTTTTATTTTACAGGTCATATTAGGTTTTAGAGATTGATCAATATTTGATAAATTAATTTGAATTTTGAATGATCTATTAGAAGGATTAATATGATTCCCGACTTGAAAAATTTTAGATTTAATAGACTTATTTAAAATTGGAAAATTTATTATTACTTCAGTTCCTTTTTTAATTTTTGGAATGTGTTTTTCTGGGACTTCAACTTCAACGAATACTTGATCAATGTTTACCAATCTAAGAATAGGAGTTAATCCTTGATTTAAATTTGAGCCTTCATTAGTAATAATGTCATCAATATATCCTGAAAATTTAGCATAAATTTTTGTTTTATTAATTCTTTCTAGCATTTCTTTCACACTTTTTTTACTAGCCAAATACTTTGTTTTAGATTGTAAAAATTCCATTTCAGAACCTATTTTTTTATTCCATAAACGTTCATTTCTCTCAAAGCTTGTTTTTAAAAGATTTGATTCAAGCTTTAATTTTTCTAGTTGTAATTTTAG
>CABXRK010000020.1 GCA_902514625.1 uncultured Bacteroidota bacterium | reverse complement strand
TGGAAAATTGAAAATGGTATTCTTTCTGTTCTTTCTTCTAAGGGTTTAGAATCTCAAAATGGTGGGGATATAGTAACTAAAAAACTTTTTTCAAATTTTGAGTTAAGTGTAGATTTTTTAATTTCAAAAGGATCAAATAGTGGAATAAAATATTTTGTAAATACTGATTTAAATAAAGGTATTGGATCTGCAATTGGTTTAGAATTTCAGATTTTAGATGATAAAAATCATCCTGATGCAAAAGCAGGTAAGAATGGAAATAGAACTATAGGCTCTTTATATGATTTGATTCGTGCCGAGAATAGTTCTTCGGGTGCACGAGGAAAAAATTTCAAAGGAATAGGGAAGTGGAATAATGCTAGAATTATAGTAAAGGGAGGGAAAGTAGAACATTGGTTAAATCACGTGAAGGTGGTTGAATATGACAGATTTAGTCAGACTTTTAAGGCTTTAGTTGAAAAAAGTAAATATGAAAAATGGGATAATTTTGGAAGATGGAAGTCAGGAAGAATTTTATTACAAGATCATGGAGATAAAGTACTATTTAAAAATATAAAAATTAGAGAATTTAATTATGAGTAATAAATCAAGGCGAGATTTTATTAAAAAGACATCTATTATAGCTGGGGGTATGTCTTTTGGATTTGCTCCTGGTCTAAGTGCTAAGAGTTATAGAAAAGTTTTAGGATCAAATGATAGAATTAATGTAGGAATTGTAGGTTTTTCTAATAGAGCTAAATATTCATTAATTCCTTCATTTTTAAAATTTAAGGATAAATTAAATTTTGAATTAATTGGTGTTTCAGACATATGGAATAGAAGAAGAGAAGAAGGGAGTTCTTTTATCCAATCAAAAACTGGTTCTAAAATTTATAAGTGGAGGAATAATGAGGAAATGTATGAAAAAAATGAAATTGATGCTGTGATAATTTCTACAGCTGATTTTCAGCATGCTTTACATACAGTTCAAGCTACTGAAGCTTTGAAAGATGTATACGTAGAAAAACCTTTTGCTGAAACTATGGAAGATGCAAGGATTGGTATTGAGTCAGTAAAAAAATCTAAAATTGTTTTTCAAATAGGTTCTCAAAGAAGAAGCGCAAATAATTATCATGCAGCTAATAATTATATAAAATCGGGAAAGTTTGGAGATATTGTTATGGTTGAGATGAAGTGGAATGTAAATCAACCTGATCGATGGAGATTACCAAAATTGATTAAAGAAATAAATAAAAAGGATACTGATTGGAAAAGATACTTAATGAATAGACCATATGAGCCATGGAATCCTAGAAAATATCTGGAGTATCGATTGTTTTGGCCTTATTCTTCAGGTATTCCTGGGCAATGGATGAGTCATCAGATTGATACGGTTCATTGGTTTTCGGGATTTAAACATCCTAGAAGTGTTGTGGCAAATGGAGATATATATTTATGGAATGACGGTCGTGAAAATTTTGATACAATGACTGCTGTTTTCGATTATGGTGATTCTAAAAATAAAGGATTTCAAGTTATATATTCTTCTAGATTTACTAATTCAGCTGGTGGTATTAAGGAAATTTATTATTCGAATGCAGGAGAATTGAACCTTAAAACTAATAAGGTTACTCCTAATGGAGGGTTAAAAGCTTATCATGCAAATAAGATGGGGCTTGTAGAAAATTTGCTTAATGAATTTGATCTTGATAAAGAAAATACTAAAGTTGTTACTTCAGCTAATACTGGAGTTGATGATATGACTTCTTTGCATGTTTATAATTGGATGGAATGTGTTAGAAATAGAAAAACAACAAATGGAACAATCGAAGCAGCCTACAATCACTCTATAGCTAATATTATGACAACTGCTGCTTTAAGAACTGGATTAAAGGCAACTTTTGATGAGGGTTCTCAGAATGTTTTGGTTGGAGGAAAGATTTTTAAGTATTAATTATAGATAAATAATTTATGTCATTTTTTATAAATGAGAATTTTTTATTGAGTAATGAAATCTCTAAAGAATTATACTATAACTATGCTTCGAATCTACCAATTATTGATTATCACTGTCATTTACCTCCTAGTGAAATTTCTAAAAATAAAAAATTTAAGGATATAACTGAATTATGGATTGAGAATGATCATTATAAATGGAGAGCATTAAGAACTCTTGGAGTGAATGAAGAATATATTACTGGAAAAGCTAACTCTAAAGATAAATTTAAAAAATGGGCTTCTTCAATACCCTACCTAATTAGAAACCCACTTTTTCATTGGACTCATCTTGAGTTGGCCAGATTTTTTGATTTTCATGAAATATTAAATGAAAAAAATGCAGAAAAGGTTTACGATAAAATAAATTCCAAACTTAGTACTGAGTCTTTTCGTGTTCATGGATTATTAAAGAAAATGAATGTAGAAGTTATTTGCACTACTGAGGATCCAATTGATAATTTAAATGATCATAAAGAAATACGTAATTCTAATTTAGACATTAAAGTAGGCACTTCATTTAGACCGGATAAAGCTGTTTTAATTGAGAATAAAGATTTCCATAAGTATATTGAAAAGCTTGGGGAAGTTTCATCTCTAAAAATTAACTCATATTCTAACTTTAAAGATGCCATTAAAAGTCGGATAGATTTTTTTCATGATAATGGATGTAGAATTTCTGACCATGGTTTAAATTATATTCCCTTTGAAGATTATAAAGAAAGTGATATTCAGAAAATTTTTTCTAGAAGATTAAAAGGAGAACTATTAAATAGTTTTGAAGTACGTCAATTTAAAACTGCCATTTTAGTTTATTTGAGTGAATTATATTTTGAAAATGGATGGGTTCAACAATTCCATTTAGGTGCGATGAGAAATAATAATTCCAGAATGTACAATCTTATGGGGGCTGATAGTGGATGGGATTCAATAGGAGTTTATCCAATTACAAAAAAATTATCTCAGTTCTTAGATAAGTTAGATTCAAAAAATAAATTAGCAAAAACTATTTTGTATAATTCTAATCCTGCAGATAATCAAGTTTTTGCTTCAATAATTGCAAACTTTAATGATGGTTTAGATAAGGGTAAAATTCAATGGGGATCTGGTTGGTGGTTTTTAGATCAAATTGATGGGATTAGAGATCAAGTAAATACTTTGTCTAATATAGGTTTAATAAGTTGTTTTGTCGGAATGTTAACTGATTCAAGAAGCTTTTTATCTTTTCCAAGACACGAGTATTTTAGACGTATTTTATGTGATTTGTTTGGTAATGATATTAAAAATGGATTGTTGCCAAATGATATTAAATGGTCAGGTAAAATTATTTCAGATATTTGTTATTATAATGCTAAAAATTATTTTAATTTATAATATAGATTTAACTATTTTTTGTTTAGAATAATAATCATTGATTAATGAAGAATAAAAAAAAATATTTTATTTTAATTTACTTTTTATTTTCTATTTTTTTTATTTCATGTGATCATGAAAAATCTATTCGAGTTATAAGATTAGGTCATGGATTAGATGTGAATCATTCAGTTCATCTAGCAATGTTGCAAGCCGATAAATATTTAGATGATTTATCAAAAGGAAAGATGCGCCTTAGAATCTATCCAAATCAACAACTTGGAACTGAAAGAGAATGTCTAGAGTTATTACAAATAGGCAGTTTAGATATGACTAAAGTATCTGCTGCTGTTTTAGAAAATTTTGCGCCAAAATTAAAAATATTTGGTCTTCCTTTTTTATTTGAAAATAAAGAACATTTTTATAGAGTGTTGGATGGTCCTATAGGAATAGATTTACTTAAAGAAGGTGAAAAATATTGGTTAAAAGGAATGGGGTATTATGATTCAGGAAGTAGAAGTTTTTATACTCGAGATAAATTTATCCAAAACCCAAATGATTTAAGAGGGTTAAAAATAAGAGTTCAAGAAAGTGCAACTGCATTTGAAATGGTAAGTAGATTTGGGGCATCTCCTACACCTATTTCATGGGGTGAATTGTATACATCAATACAGCAAGGGCTTGTTGATGGAGCAGAGAACAATATTCCTAGTTTTTATTTATCAAAACATTATGAAGTTTGTAAATATTTTATTTTTGATGAGCATAATATGATACCAGATGTAATTCTTTCAAGTACCCATTTATGGAAAAGATTAAGTCCTCAAGAACAAAATTGGTTACAGAAAGCTATCAATCTTTCCATTCCTTTTCAGAGAACGTTATGGGTGAAATCTGAACAAAACTCTTTAAAAGCAATTAAAAAAGCTGGAGTGATGGTTAGCTATCCGGATAAAAAACCCTTTCAAAAAGCCATAGTATCGATGTATGAAAATTTTAAAAAAGATCCTGAGATTCTAGAATTAATTAAACGTATCGAAAATGAAAAAAAATAAAAGAATAGTAGATAAGTTTGTTGAAGTTATTTTGATTTGCATATTAGTATTGATGGTAATGAGTGTTTTATGGCAAGTTTACACTCGTTTTCTGACTAATAATCCGAGTTCATTTACGGATGAATTGTCAAGGTATTTGATGATTTGGTTAGGTATTTTAGGATCAGCTTATTTGGCTGGAAAAAATGAACATGTCGCAATAAATTATTTTTCATTAAAATTTAAATCTTTTAATAAAATAATTGAGTTATTAATTTTATTTTCTATAATTCTTTTTGCATTTTTTGGATTACTGATTGGAGGATTACGTCTAGTATATATTACTTATATTCTTGATCAATACTCTCCTGCTTTAAATATCCCATTAGCATATATATATATAATTATTCCTTTTAGCGGTTTGATTATAATTTATTATAAACTTTTAAATTATTTAAAATAAAAATGGATTTTTTACCTGTAATTGTTCTCGTATCTACTTTTATATTTTTTATAGTTATTGGCACCCCAATAGCATGGAGTATTGGAATTTCAACTTTACTTACAATGATTGTTTCAATACCTGTTTTTGACTCTTTTACAACGATTGCACAACGAATGGCTACAAGCTTAGATAGCTTTACATTAATAGCAATACCATTTTTTATTTTATCCGGTAATTTAATGACTCATGGAGGTATTGCTAATAGATTAATAGATTTTGCAAAAACGATAATTGGATCTTTTCCTGGGGGATTAGCATTAATAAATATTATTTCTGCAATTTTAATGGGATCAATTGCAGGTTCAGCAATGGCTTCTGCTTCTGCTATGGGAAGTATTTTAGGTCCTGAAATGGAAAAACAAGGATATTCAAAAGAATATGGAGTTGCTGTTAATATAACTTCTGCAACATTAGGCTTGATAATTCCACCAAGTAATATTTTAATTGTTTATTCATTAGCAAGTGGCGGTTTATCGATAGCTGCTTTATTTTTGGCTGGTTATATACCTGGAATTATTACGGGGGTATTTTTAATGATCGTTGCAAGTTTTTGGGCTAAAAAAAAAGGATATAAAACTTTTAAAAGAAGTACTTTAAGAGAATTTTTCACTTCTTTTGTTTCTGCTTTTCCAAGTTTATTGTTATTATTTATTATAATTGGAGGAATTATTTCAGGGATATTTACAGCTACTGAAGCATCAGCGGTAGCGGTTTTATATACTTTTATACTTGGTTTTATTTATAGGGAGATTAAATGGAAAAATATTCCAATAATTTTATTGGATTCTATTAAAACATCATCAATTGTCATGCTATTAATAGCAACTTCAATTAGTATGTCTTGGATTATGTCTTATGAGAATATTCCTGAAAATTTAAGTAATTTTTTGTTGGGGTTTAGTGATAATAAATTCATTATTTTATTAATAATTAATATTTTCATTCTATTTATTGGAGTGTTTATGGATATCACTCCAGCAGTTTTAATTTTTACTCCAATTTTTTTACCTATAGTTGAAGATTTAGGTATTCATCCAATACAATTTGGTATAATGTTAGTTTTGAATTTATGCATAGGGTTATGCACTCCTCCTGTAGGTTCTGTTTTATTTGTGGGAATAGGAATTGCAAAAACAAGTATTGAAAAGGTTATTAAACCTTTAATGCCTTTTTTTATTGCAATGATATTGGGGTTATTTTTAATTACTATTATTCCAAGTTTAACACTTTTCCTTCCAAAAATTTTTGAGTTGATTTAAAATTAAAAAAATGACTTATGTTTCTTTAATAATAATAAATTATAATTCTGAAGATTTTACTCTTAAGTGTTTGCAATCAATTGTCAAAAAATCAAGTTTAGTTAATGAAATTGAAATAATAATAGTTGATAATGCTTCTAATTATAAAGAATTTATAAAATTAAAGAAAAACATCAAAACAAACTTCGCTAATCTATCTTTAAGAATAATAAGGAATAAAATAAATATGGGGTTTGGATCAGGTAATATGATTGGATTTGAGAAAGCTAAGGGGAAGTATGTGGTTTTTCTTAATAATGACACAGTCTTATTGAATGATTGCATTAGTATTTTATTCACTTTTATGGAGTTGAATCCTAAAGTTGCTTTATGTGGACCACAGGCTTTTGATCTTCATCAAAAATTAATCCCTTCTTTTGATCATTTTATTTCACCATTTAAATTAATTTTTGGGAGGTTTATTCTTGAAATTATTAATTCAAAAAAGTTTCCAAAAAGAAAAAGAATTTATTTAAAGCCTTTAAAAGTAAATTATGTAGAGGGGTCTTTTATGTTCTTTAGGGCTGAAAATTTTATTTCTGTAAATGGTTTTGATAAAAATATTTTTTTATACTATGAAGAAAATGACATTTGTTTGAGACTTCATAAAAAAGGATATCATACATTTTTAATTCCAGAAGCAAAGTATATTCATCATAGAGGAGGAAGTACTAAAAGGTCTATAAAGATTAAAACTGAACTTAAAATTTCTCTTTTTTATATAATAAAAAAACATTTTAGTTTTTTTACATTAATTATTATTTGGATTTATTTCGTTTTGAGATATTTAATAAGAATTATTGTTAAACCAAGTTATTGGTATCTTTTTAAAACAATTTTATTTTTTGCACCGTTGTCAAAATCTCTTAAAAATGAACAAATTAAAGTTAAAAGATAATTTTTGTTTAGAATTTTCTATAATTGGAACTTAAAAATTTATTAGCTTTTTCTTCATCAAATTTTGCAGTTTTTGAATTCCAGTGAAGAGTTTCATTTGGAAATCTTCCTGCAATGACACCTAAAAGAATTGTTTCTGTAAGTCTTGCAGAATAAGAGAAAGGTGCTGAAGTTTCATCTTTTCCTAAACAGGCGTCTATAAATTGATGATAATGTTTTTTACTTTCAGACTCATAATTTCTTATAGGACTTCCAACACTTTCAATGTTATTGTATGAATCTAATTTTAAATCTTCATATTTATTATCAATAATTAATTTCGGTAGTTGCATGAAATGGGGAAGAAGTAATCTTCCATTTTCACCTATAAACATAGCGCCTTGTTCAGGTAGATTGTCTTTATTTGGCAAAATTAATTCATCATGTGTTTTGGGAGCTGAAACTCCATCATTCCATATCCATTCCAAGGTGTTTGTTGTATACTTTGTTCCAGGAAATTCATATGTAACAAAATTATTTTCCGGAAATCCAAAACCATTGGGTTTTCGACAATTATTTTTAATTGTAAAAGGAACGTCCAGCTCTAGAGCATTATATGGAGTATCAAAAATATGAACTCCCATATCACCTAAAGTTCCACAACCATAATCAAGTATTTTTCTCCAGTTCTTAGGGTGATACAACCCCTTTTTGTAGGGTCTACTTTTTGCAGTACCAAGCCAAAGATTCCAATCAAGATTTTCTGGAATTGGATCTGAACCTTTGGGAATATTCCCATCAAATCCCCAATTTTTATTACACCATGCCCTAACACGTCTAACTTTTCCAATAATTCCCGATTGAATTAAAAAAGTTGCTAATTTATAATCATAAAAAGAATGAACTTGAATCCCCATTTGAGTCACTATATTTTTGTTTTTAGAAAGTTTGAGCATTTCTCTAGATTCAGAAACCTCATGAGTTAGGGGTTTTTGACAATAAACAGACTTTCCTTTTTGCATAGCTAATATTGAAGCAGGAGCATGTGTGTGATCTGGAGTAGATACTATTACAGCATCAATTGACTTAGAGATTTCTTTAAACATTATTCTATAGTCAGAATATATTTTGGCTTTAGGAAATATTTTTTTTGCATTATCTAGCTCAATTGAATCTACATCACATAATGCGAAAACTTCAACGGATTCGTGAGATGCAATAGTTTGCAAGTCATATAAACCTTGCATTCCTCCAACACCAATATGAGCAATTTTCACTTTATCTTTTTTATTTGATGACCAAAGGAGTGAAGGGAAAAAAGTTAAAGATGAAAGTAATGCAGAACTTTTTAAGAAATCTCTTTTTTTCATTTTTTTTTTTAAATATAATCATTTATCACTAATAAAGAATTTGTATTTTTAGAAATTATAAATTTGAGAATGAAATATATTAATATCTATTTTAGTTGTTTGTTTTTGTTTTGTTCATGTTCTAATATTGGATCAAGTAATAAAGCAGAAAAGGTATCGGAAGATGTTTTTATTCAAAATGGCTGGATATATGATCTTAAGAATTCAAGTTCAAAAATAGATTTTTATACTATTGCAAAAACATCTTCTACATTAGTGAGTTCTATTTCAGAAGAGGATAAAGATAAATTAATTGAAAATTCGATTATAATACATTTTAAACTTGATAAAGAGGGAAAATATAAAAATCAAATAAGAGGTGCTTTTATTCAAAATACTAGTAAAAATGTTAATGAACTTAGATTCCCAAGATGTTTGAATATTTGTCCCTTAACTATAGCTAATGTTGATTCTAATGCAAATGACACTTATAAAAGCTCATACTCTATAAGTAATTCTTTTACTATGGAATTAAATGATAATGTTTTATTTGATGCTGTGTTAAATCAAAAGAAGATAAAAATCAGAATTCCAATTTCAATTAATAATAAAAATACTGAGTTTAAATTTTTTGAATTTGATTTTATAGGATATACTACAAATTTAATTTTTTAACTTTATATAACTCTAATAGTTAAATCTATATTTTTATAAGAATGAGTAAGGGCTCCAAGTGAGACAAAATCAACTCCAGTTTCAGCTATTTTCACTATATTTTTTTCATCTATATTTCCTGAAGCTTCAATTTCAAATTCTTTATTTATTAATTTAACTGCTTTTTTTAATTGATTTAAATTCATATTATCTAATAGGATTCTTTTAATCCATGGGAAAGCAAAACATTCTTTGATTTCATTTAAATTTCTTGTTTCAACTATTACTGGAATATCGTTTTGATTTTTGATTAAAAATTTTTCAGTTTTTTTCAAAGTTGAAGTAATTGACTTGCAAAAATCAACATGGTTGTCTTTAATCATTATAGCATCGAAAAGACCCATTCGGTTATTTAATCCACCTCCAATAATAACTGCCCATTTTTCTGGGTATCTAAAGTTAGGGGTAGTTTTTCTAGTGTCTAATAACTTACAAGCAGTGTGTGAAATTTTATTAGATAATTTATTAGTTAAGGTAGCTACACCACTCATTCTTTGGATACAATTCAGCATCAACCTTTCAATGGATAAAATGTCTAATTGCGGACCATTTAATAAAAATATTTTTTCGTTAGGTATCACATAATCACCATCTTTAACATAGGATTTAAGTATAATAGAAGTATTTTTTTTCTTAATTATTCTTTTGGTTAATTCTATTCCTGCTATTATACATGATTCATTAGAAATAAGTTCAACAGTACTCATTATGTGATTGTTAAGACAAGATAAACTTGAGATATCGCCTTTACCAATGTCTTCTTTTAGCGATGATTTAATAAATAAATCGATTTCTGTAGTATATTTTTTTAAAAAGTTATTTTTCATAATCATAATTAAAATAAACACCTTTATTGGACTTGATTTCTATTGATTGCCTAATTAATAAATGAGAAACACTCACCATATTTCTTAACTCACACAACTGTGGTGTTAATTTTTTTTGTTTATAAAGGTTTAGAGTTTTATCATACAAAACCTTAAGTTTTTCTTCTGCGTCTACTAATCCAATAGTAGTCTTAAAAATTCCAACATTAGAGCTCATTATTTTTTGAAGTCTGTCTTTTAAATCATTAATTATTAACATTTCTTGATTAGATATGGTTTTATTCCCATACCATTCTGGTATTTTATTAAAAATAGTCTGTTCAGAAGTTAATTCTTCTATTTTTTTTATACTATTTATAGCTGCTCGATGAGAAAAAACTATAGATTCGAGCAAGGAATTTGAAGCTAGTCTATTTGATCCATGAAGTCCAGTATGACTGCATTCACCAATAGCATAAAGATTCTTTAAACTTGAATTGCTAAATTCGTCTACTTCAATTCCTCCACAGAAATAATGAGCAGCAGGTACTACTGGAATAAAATCTGTATTTGGATTTATATTTAATTTAATACAAGTTTTATAAATCATTGGAAAACTATCCTTAAAAAGTTTATTTTTAATTTTTGTTGCATCAAGGAAAATATATTTGGAATTATTAATTAACATTTCATTAGAAATTGCTCTAGATACAATATCTCTAGGAGCAAGTTCAGCACGAAAATCGTATTTTTTCATAAAACTTTCTCCTTTAATATTTCTTAATATTGCACCTTTACCTCTTATAGCCTCAGTGATAAGAAAAGTTTCTTTTTCAATTTTTTGATACAGTGCGGTTGGGTGAAATTGAACATATGGCAAGTTTTTGATTTTAACCTTTGCTCTATATGCAGCTCCTAATCCATCTCCAGTTGCTCCTTTTGGGTTTGTTGTGAATTTAAATAATTGGCCAGCTCCACCAGTAGAGAGTACAGTTAATTTTGAAGTAATTTTAATTATCTCTTTATCATGAATAGATATAACATATGCTCCGTAACATTTTTTTGGGGATTTCCCTAAATGGTGATCTGTTATTAAATCAACTAGTAAATGATTTTCTAGGTATTGAATTGTTTCAATTGATTTAATTTTTTTAATTAATGCTCTTTGAATTTCTGATCCAGAATGATCTTTATGATGAACAATTCTTTGCGCGGAATGCCCTCCTTCTTTTATTAAATCAAGTTCATTAGATTTTTTTTTGTCGAAATCAGCTCCCCAATTAATTAATTCATTAAGTCTTTCTGCACCTTCTCTAATGACAAAATCAACAACTTTTTTATTACACATACCATCTCCAGCAATTAATGTATCATTAATATGTTTTTCAAATGAATCATTTTGAAAATTAGAGACTACAGCAATTCCTCCTTGGGCATATCTAGTATTCCCTTCCATTATGTCTTTTTTACAGATAAGAAGGATTTTTAATTTAGAAGAAAAAGAGGCTAATTTAATAGCATAACTTAATCCTGATATTCCAGTTCCTATTACAAGTACATCTGTGGTCATATTAACTCAAAGAAAGCATTTTTTCAATTGGTTTTTTAGCTGCTTTTATAAGATTATTATTAATTATAATTTCTGGCAATTCATGTTTAAGGCAAAGATAAAGTTTTTCAAGAGTATTTAATTTCATAAAAGAACATTCACTACAGGCGCAAGTTTCATCTTCAACAGGAGCAGGAATTAAAATTTTATTAGGAGATTTTTTTTTCATTTCATGTAAAATACCAGCTTCAGTAGCCACAATAAATGTTTTAGAATTATTATTTTCAACGTAATTTAAGAGAGCGGAAGTACTTCCTATGAAGTTAGCAATATCAAGTATTTGAGATTCACTTTCAGGATGGGCAATAAATTTAGCCCTAGGATATTTTTGAAATAAAGAGATTATCTTTTTTAAAGAGAAAGCTTCATGAACAATGCATGAACCATTCCATAAAGTCATTTTTCTTCCAGTTTTTTTAATTAGATAATTTCCTAAATTTTTATCAGGAGCAAAAATTATATTTTTATTCTTTGGAATAGAATTAATTATTTTTTCAGCATTGCTTGAGGTGCAAACTATATCGCTTAATGCTTTTATTTTTGCTGAACAATTAATATAAGTTACAATATATGAATTTGGGATAGTTTTAATAAAATTTTCAAATTCTTTAGGGGGACATGAGTCTGCTAAGGAACATCCTGCTTTTAGATCAGGTAAAACAACTTTTTTTTGAGGGCTTATTATTTTTGCAGTTTCTGCCATAAAATGTACTCCAGCAAAAACAATTAATTCAGCTTTCGTTTTTGAAGCCTTTTGAGCAAGATATAAACTATCTCCCAAATAATCAGAAATTTCTTGAATTTCATTTTTTTGGTAATAATGAGATAATATAACAGCATTTTTTTCTTTTTTTAATCTAATAATTTCCTTAATTAATTGATTTTTAGGAGGAACTCTACGATCAAGATAGCCAAGAGATTTTAAATTTAAATCATTTTTTATTTTTTGTGTTATCATAAAATTTTAAATTATAGACATATCTTTAAAAAAGAATTGATTTCACAAAAATATAATTTTAATTTTACATTATTGTTTCTTTTAAAATTGATATAATTTATTCTTTTTTTTTACGTTATAAATTTTTGGAGGATTAATAATAATAATAACTAATGACAAATTTTTTAAAAATAAGAACCTTATTCTTTTTGATTTCTATTTTACCAATTTTTTTATTGGCTCAAAATTCTATTAATCCTTGGGAATTAAAATTAGGGATAAACATTATTAATATCCAACAGGATAACATTAGTAATGACCTTAATATAGGCGTTCCTTCAGTTTCGATTTCTAGATATATTGCTGGTGGATTTTCTATTGGTGGTCAATATTCAATGAATAAAATAACTGGAGCTAGTTTGACAAGTGACTTATCTTATTATTCTTTAGATGGATTTTTAAAATATTCGATTTCCGGTAAATCAAAATTGAGCCCATATTTTTTTGCTGGTTATGGTTTTTCTAGTTTTGAAGATGAAGTTGAGAAAAAAGGATTTTTTCCTTCATCAGACGTTTCAGAAACTTCATTTGCTGGAATTGGATTTAACATTGATCTTTCAGAAAAAATTGGAATAAATGTCAATTCTGCCTATAGAAATGCTGATGAGTCTAAAGCATTTAAGCATTTCCAGCATGTTGTAGGACTTTCAATAAAACTTGGCAGTCTTGATTCTGATGGGGACGGAATTTCAGATAAAAATGATAAATGTCCTGAAGTGCCTGGATTAGAAGAGTTTTTAGGTTGTCCTGATACTGATGGAGATGGAATAATTGATAAAGAAGATCAATGTCCAGATCAAGCCGGTAGTCCTGAAATGAATGGATGTCCTGATAGTGATGGAGACGGTATAGCAGATAATGTTGATGAATGTCCTGATAAAGCAGGAAGTGCTGATATGAATGGATGTCCAGATAGTGATGGTGATGGTGTTAGTGATGAAGAGGATGCTTGTCCAGATGAGGCTGGAGAGAATGACGGATGCCCTTGGCCAGATGAAGATGGTGATGGAGTTCCTGATAAGGATGATCAGTGTTATAAAACAAAAGGGCCTATAAGTAATAGAGGCTGTCCTGAAGTACCACAAGAAATAATGGAAGTGTTAAACACTTTTGGTTCCTCGATTAATTTTGCTGCATCAAGTGATAGAGTAATTGGTTCGAAAACTATCAATGTTATTAATCAGATAAAAAAATTATTAGAGGAATACCCTAATAGTACACTTTTAATTGAAGGACACACTTCTAGTGATGGAGAAGAGGATTTTAATTTTATTTTGTCTGAAAAAAGAGCTAATTCTGTAATGGATTATCTAATTGACTTAGGCGTAGATAAAAACAGGTTAGAAGCTGTTGGAAAAGGAGAATTAGATCCATTACATGATAATGATAATCCATGGGGTAGAGCAAGAAATAGAAGAGTTGAATTTAAAACAAAATTTAACTAAAAGGATTTTAGTAAATTAATATTTTTTAGAGGATCTTCAGCTTTAAAAATATAATTACCTGATACTAAAACATTTGCTCCCAGATTAATTAATTTTTCAGCGTTAATATTAGAAACTCCACCGTCGACTTCAATTAAAGTGGACGTTTCATTCTTTATAATTATCTCATTAAGTTTTTCAATTTTATTGTAGGTGTTTTTAATAAATTTTTGACCCCCGAATCCAGGATTAACACTCATTATACAGATTAAATCAGCTTCTTCTATAAATTCTTCAATTACATTTATAGGTGTTTCAGGATTAATAGCAACTCCGGATTTAATATTATTAAATCTAATTTTCTTTAGAGTTTCTTTTAAATTTTTACATGCTTCATAGTGAACAGTAATTATCGAAGCATTCAAATCAACAAATTTATTAATGTATCTTTCAGGATCTACAATCATTAAATGCACATCTAGTGGTTTACTTGTGAGATTATTTATAGATTTTACAATTGGCATTCCAAATGATATATTAGGAACAAACAATCCATCCATTACATCCAAATGAAACCAATCGGCAGAGCTAGAATTAACCATTTCTATATCTTTTTGAAGGTTTGCGAAATTGGCAGCTAAGATTGATGGAGCTATAATTGTTTGCATCAATGATTATAAGGTTTAAATATTATATACCTATATAAAGGTATAATTATCCTAAATATGTTTTTAGAATTTTACTTCTAGAGGTATGCTTTAATCTTCGAATAGCTTTTTCTTTTATTTGTCTTACTCTTTCTCTTGTTAAATCAAATGTTTCTCCTATTTCTTCTAATGTCATGGCATGTTGTTCTCCTAAACCAAAATATAATCTAACCACGTCAGCTTCTCTTGGGGTTAATGTTTCTAGAGCTCTTTCTATTTCAGTTTTTAAAGACTCATGGAGTAGGCTTCTGTCAGGATTAGGGGACTCTCCACTATTAAGAACATCATATAAATTAGAGTCTTCTCCTTCAACAAGTGGTGCATCCATAGAAACATGACGACCAGAGTTTTTAAGAGATTCTTTGACATCATTAATAGTCATATCTAATTCTTTAGCTATTTCTTCAGCAGAGGGTGCTCTTTCATGAGCTTGCTCTAAAAAAGCATAAGTTTTATTTATTTTATTTATAGATCCAATTTTATTTAGAGGTAATCTAACAATTCTTGATTGTTCAGCTAATGCTTGTAAAATCGACTGTCTAATCCACCAAACTGCATAAGAAATAAATTTAAACCCTCGTGTTTCGTCAAATCTTTGAGCAGCTTTAATAAGTCCAAGATTACCTTCATTTATAAGATCTGGTAGAGTAAGCCCTTGATTCTGATATTGTTTTGCTACAGAAACGACAAATCGAAGATTAGCCTTTGTTAACTTCTCTAATGCAACTTGATCACCAGATTTTATTCTTTGAGCTAGTTCAACTTCTTCTTCAGCTGTAATTAAATCTACTTTTCCGATTTCTTGGAGGTATTTATCTAAAGAGGCGGTTTCTCTATTAGTAACTTGTTTTGTTATTTTTAATTGTCTCATGGATGCTTAGTCTTATAGTCTATTATACGTATAAACGTTAAAAATGTTTCATTATTAGTCAAAAAAAATTATTTTTTTTCAGGTCTTGGCAAAAGAGCTTTTCTAGAGACTTTTTCTTTTCTTGTTCTTGAATCAATTCCAAAATATTTAACTTCTATTAGATCTCCAATTTTAAGTACATCTTTTACGTTGTTAGTTCTTTCCCATGCTATTTCACTTATATGAAGTAGTACTTCATTTCCAGGAGCTTCAACATATTCAACAACTGCACCAAAATCTAATATTTTTATTACTTTAACTTGATAGGTGTTATTTATTTGAGGTTTAAATAATAAAGAATCTATTTTAGATAATACAGCGTCAATTCCGTCTTGATTAGTTCCAAGAATTTCAATAATTCCTTCTTCTGTTTTTTCATCTTCATTAATTACAATCGTACAGCCAGTAATTTTTTGAAGTTCTTGAATCACCTTACCACCTGGCCCGATAAATGGTCCAATAAATTCATTTGGTATGTTTCTTTTAACCATTTTAGGCGAATGAGGTTTTACGTTCAAATTAGGTTTTTCTATCGTACTATTTAGTCTTTCTAGTATTTGAAGTCTCCCGTTTAAAGCCTGTTTTAGTGCTTCAGTTAAAATTTTGTATGAAAGACCTTTTATTTTAATATCCATCTGACAAGCGGTAATCCCTTTAGACGTTCCAGTTATCTTAAAATCCATATCTCCTAAATGATCTTCATCTCCAAGAATATCACTTAAAACAGAATGTCTTTTTCCGTCTGAAATTAAACCCATTGCAATTCCTGAAACTGGACGTTGTATTTGAATCCCTGCATCCATAAGAGCTAATGTGCCTGCGCAAACTGTTGCCATAGAGGAAGAGCCATTGGATTCAAGAATTTCACTTACCACTCTAACAGTATATGGGCAATCAGAGGGAATCATTCCTTTTAGAGCTCTCTGAGCTAAATTTCCATGTCCGATTTCTCTTCTTGAAGTACCTCTTAAAGGTCTAGCTTCTCCAGTACAGAAAGGAGGGAAGTTATAATGTAAATAAAAATTTTCTTCGCCCTCATGAGATGGCATGTCTATTTTATTTGCATCTCTTGAAGTACCAAGTGTAACAGTTGCTAATGCTTGAGTTTCTCCTCTAGTAAATATTGATGATCCATGGGTAGATGGAAGATAATCAATTTCACACCAAATATCTCTGATTTCATCAGTTTTCCTTCCATCTAATCTAATACCTTCACTTAAAGTTAATTCACGAATTGCTTCTTTTTTGACTTTATTAAAATAAGTAGATGTTAAATCTCCATATGAATTATTTTCTTCTTCTGTAAATGATGCTTTTAGCTCTTCTTTTAATTTTGAAAAAGAATCACTTCTTTCATTTTTAGCTGAACCTTTTTTAGCTATAGCATAACATTTTTTATATATCTTATCATGAATTATTTTTTCTAATTCTTTATTTTCTTCCTTTGAATTATATTTGCGAACTTCTTTTTTACCAGAAGATTTGGTTAATTTTTTTTGAGCTTCAATTTGAATTTTTATAGATTCATGAGCAAATTTTATTGCATCTATCATTTCTTCTTCACTACACTCATCCATTTCTCCTTCAACCATCATAACAGAATCCTCAGATGCACCTACAATAATATCAATATCTGATTTTTCAAATTGATCTCTACTAGGGTTAATTATTAAATTTCCGTCTACTCTTCCAACTCTTACTTCAGATATTGGGCATTCGAAAGGAATGTCGCTTAAATGAATAGCAGATGACGCAGCAAGTCCTGCTAGAGCATCTGGAATTACATTTTCATCATGAGACATTAATTGAATCATTACTTGAACTTCACAATGATAGTCTTCAGGAAATAATGGTCTTAAAACTCTATCAACAATTCTCATAGTTAAGATTTCTCCATTACTTGGTCGGGCTTCTCTTTTGAAAAAACCACCAGGGTATTTACCTGCTGCAGCAAATTTTTCTCTATAATCTACTGTTAAAGGTAAAAAGTCAACATCACTAGAATCATAGTTGGAAACAACAGTGCACAAAAGCATTGTTTTACCCATTTTAACTACAACAGATCCATGTGCTTGTTTTGCTAATTTACCAGTTTCTAAGATTATTTTTCTACCGTCAGGTAGTATAATTTCTTCGGTGTATATTTTTGGAATCATTTTTATTAATTTATTTTAAACCTATACGATAGTTGTGATTATTGTAGAGGGAACCAAATAGAAAAAAGATTCAGCTTTTTAATTGTAAAATTATTTTCTTAATCCTAACTCTTTAACAATTGCTCTATATCTCAAAATATCTTTAGATTTCAAATAATCTAAAAAACTTCGTCTTTTTCCAACTAATTTGACTAATGAGCGTTCTGAATTAAAATCCTTAATATTTTTTTTAAGATGGTTAGAAAGATGATTAATTCTATTAGAAAAAAGGGCAATCTGTCCCTCTGTGGATCCAGTATTTTCCTTTTTTTTTCCATATTTAGAGAAAATCTCTTCTTTTGCTTTTTTGGACAAATACATTTAATTATTTTTTATTAACTATTTATCTAAAATTTTAAAACTTTTGCAAATATATATCATTTTAATAGATATATTAAGTAAAAAAATTATTTCCTTATATCTTGATTAAGAATTAAGTCAATATATAGATTTACTTTTGATTTAAGATTTTTTCTATGACTAATAAAATCGAGAAATCCATTTTCTAGAAGGAATTCACTAGTTTGAAAACCTTCAGGAAGTTCTTTTCCAGTAGTGTCTTTAATAACTCTGGGGCCTGCAAACCCAATTAAAGCTCCAGGTTCAGAAATGTTAATATCACCAAGCATAGCAAATGATGCTGTAGCTCCCCCAGTAGTAGGATCTGTACACAAAGAAATATAGGGAATTGATTTTTCAGAAAGTACTGCTAATCTCGCACTCGTTTTGGCTAGTTGCATCAAAGAAAAGGCTCCTTCCATCATTCTAGCGCCTCCAGATTTAGATATTATCATAAGAGGAATTCGTTTTTCAATCGAAAGATCAATCGCTAAGCAAATTTTTTCTCCAACAACAGACCCAATTGAACCACCAATAAAAGTAAAGTCCATGCATGCGATTATTAATTCTTTTCCCATTGACTTTCCAATAGCAGTTGTTACTGCTTCATTAAGTGAAGTAGTCTTTTTTGATTCTTTTAATCTATAGCTATATTTTTTAGAATCTTTAAACTTTAAAAAATCTTTTGATTTTAAATTTGAATTGATTTCTTTATAATGATTGTCATCAAAAAAAATTTCAAAATATTCTTTGCTTCCAATTCTAACATGATATTCATCTTCAGGGCTAACATAAAAATTTTCGGCAAGTTCTTGGGTTTCAATTATTTTACCTGTAGGAGTTTTATACCAAAGCCCCTTAGGAATATCTTTTTTTTCCTCAGTCTTAGTTAGAATCCCTTTTTCAATTCTTTTAAACCAACTCATAAATTACTGCAAGGTATTTATATTATTTAAATCTTCAAAAGCTTTTGTGAGGCGAGTTATAAATGTTTCTTCACCTAAACGAAGCCATTTTCTGGGGTCATAATATTTTTTATTAGGTTGATCTTTACCATTTGGATTTCCAATTTGAGTTTTTAAATAATCAATATTTTTAGAAATATAATCTCTAATTCCATCAGTAAATGCAAATTGAAGATCGGTATCTATATTCATTTTAACAACTCCATATCCAATAGCTTCTTTAATTTCATGTATAGAGGATCCTGAACCTCCATGAAAAACAAAATCAATCGTATTATAGGGCACCTTATATTTTTTTGAAATATAATCTTGTGAATTTTTTAATATTTGGGGGGTAAGCTTGACATTACCAGGTTTATATACTCCATGTACATTTCCAAATGCCGCTGCAATAGTAAATTGTTCACTTATTTTACTAAGCTCTTCATAAGCATACGCTACTTCTTCTGGCTGGGTATATAATTTGGAAATATCAATTTCTGAATTATCAACTCCATCTTCTTCACCACCAGTAATTCCTAATTCGATTTCAAGCGTCATTTCCATCTTTTTCATTTTGGATAGATATTGTTTGCAAATTTCAATATTTTCTTCAATGGGTTCTTCGGATAAATCAATCATATGGGAACTGAATAATGATTTTCCATTTGATGAGAAAAATTTTTCATTTTCTATTATAAGACCGTCTAACCAAGGAAGTAAACTCTTAGCACAATGATCTGTATGAATAATTACTGAAGCACCATAATTTTCAGCTAATTGGTGAATGTGTTTTGCTCCAGCTATAGCTCCTAAAATTGCTGATTTTTGTTTTGAATTACTAAGTCCTTTACCAGCATTAAATTGAGACCCCCCATTAGAAAATTGAATTATTACTGGACTATTTAATTTAGCAGCAGTTTCAAGAACCGGGTTTATGGTATTGTTCCCAGTTACATTTACAGCTGGAAGAGCAAAGGATTTTTCTTTAGCAAGTTTAAAAACTTTTTGAACGTTTTTTCCTGTAACTACACCTTTCGGGATCTCTTTATTCATTATTAATAATTTTAAAAGTTCATAAAAGTATAACATTTACTTCAAAAAGGATAGTTTATTCCGATATTAAAAACAGCTTTTTTAAATGAAGTTTGACTCCACCATCTTTTATTTGAAGGAAGAACAGGATCATAAGTTTTAAATCCGGTATCAAGCCTAAAAATAAAAAAGTTAAAGTCGTATCTAATTCCAAATCCAGTTCCAATAGCAATTTCTTTAAGATCTTTTAATCCATCAAACCTCATTTTTGGATCAGTAATGTTATCATAAACATTCCATATGTTTCCGGCATCAATAAACAAAGCGCCTTTAAATGCTCCAATAATGGGCACTCTATATTCTAAATTAAATGCAATTTTAAAATTTGCTTCGTTAAATTCATTTGAATTTTGACTAATCCCGGGTCCCAATTTATATACCCGCCAAGCTCTGTTATCATTTGATCCTCCTCCAAAATATGATCTTGTAAAAGGAATGCTATTTGAATTTCCATATGGAATGGCAATCCCAGAAAATCCTCTAAATGCTAATACTTTTTCATTCCCAATTTTCCAATGTTTAATATAGTTTAATTCAGTTTTAATAAATTGTGAGGGAAGAACCCCTAAGAATTCATTATATCCTTCCTTTTTATTATTTATTGATAGTATACTATTAATTAAATTCCCTACCCATTCAATTTTAAAATTAAATTGGGAAAAGTCTTCATCTAAGATGCTTTCTTGGTTGTTTTTTATAATACTCAGTGAAGAACCAAGTATAAAGTTATCTGAAATCAATCTCTCTTTACGTTCTTTGATAGCCATTATGTCAGAAAAACTTTCAGTTCCTAAGTTTATATTAGTTTTATTATTTATAACCGATTCAATAAAATCATTAGTTCCTTCTGGAATTATTAATGACCCATTTTGATTAAGAAATTTCTCATTTGAGTAATTGTTGTTTTTAGCAATAGAATTAAGTCTATCATATGAATTTCTATAAACATTAAAATAATTATTAGTTGCTCTGTTTTTTATAAATTCAAGATCTAAAAGTTTAAAATTTAAATCATAAGATGAATTTGGACTCCATTCATATTCAATGTTACTAGAAAAGTTCTGTCTATCGAGACCCACATTTTCTTGTAGAGAAGTCCCTAAGGTTATATTAGTTCTAGGCAACATAGATCTTGTTATTGTTGAATTTAAATTTATTGGAAATAATATTCTAGGAATTCTTAATCTTAAATCGGTTCCGATTTCAAATAGATTAAAAAAATAGCTATTTGGATTTGCAACATTTCTTGAAGATCCAATTGTTCCTTTTATATTTAATTCTAAAATTTCCGCACCTTTAAAAATATTTCTTGTAATAATTGAGCTTCCTAGACTTACTCCAAAATCTTCAATATTTGAATGTGATAGATCTAAGTCAAATCCAAGAGAATATCTTTCCATTGGGGTAAGTCTTATTGAAGCATCTAATTTTAGACTATCTAAACTATTTTGCTTAAAATTAATACTAGGATATTTGAAATTTTTTAATTCAGTGAAATACCGAAAAGTATTTGCTCTCTCATTTTCCTTATAAATATCTCCGGTAGAAAGGCTTAAAGCATTAACTAAAGATTCTGGTTTATAATTAAGATTTCCTTTAGAAAAAATATTTACATTATTTAATGAAATGCTATCAGTAAATTTCGTTAAAGAGAAATTAGGATCATCAACATAGATATTAACATTGCCAATTTTATTAATAGAATAAGGTTGTGAAAATAAACTGTCATTTATTCTTTTATTTAAATTAGAAACTTCAATTATTACTGGAATTCTTGTGTCAATCCCGATACTATCAATAAAAACCTTGAATCTAATACTGCTTTGTTGAAAATTAAAAATTCCATTATTTCTAAAGAGATTTACCAGCCTCTCACGTTCTAAATTAAAATTCTCAACCTTAAATGGGGATTTATTATCAAGTAAACTTTTGGAAAGATTTTTTTTATATATTTTTTGAATATCACTGGATTCCGTTTTAAAAGAAATAGAATCGAGAATAAATTGTTTCCCAGTGGTAATTTTGTAAGAAACATTAGATTTTTTTTCATCAAATGGATCAATTGATACTTCAACAATATTCTCAAAATAACCAATATTTTTAAAGTACTGATTAATTCTATTAGCAGTTTCATTAATTTCATTTTTTTCTATTAAAATAGGTTTTTCACTGTTTTTTGATAACCATTCATTGACTTTAATTTTATATTTCTTGATTTGTTGAATTTGTTTTGAAGAAAAGATTTTATTTAATCTCTTTTTTCTTTTAGTATTTTCATTAAGCCAATTTTCAAACAAAATATCTGGGTTTTTAACGACTAAATTGTTTAAAAAAACTTTAATTGGAATTCCCATAAATTTAGAATTTGGAGGAGTCGAACTTAATAATTTAACTGGATCATTTTTAATGATTTCTCCATTTATAAAATATTTTTCTTCTTTTAGGAATTTTTTCCCCGAAGGGATGGTTTTAAGTACACTACAACTAAAAGTTAGACTTGATAATATTATAAATAATAATTTAGTTTGTAGAATTCTTAACATTGAGTAAATTAATTCAAAAATACATCATTTATGATTACTAAAAATGAACTTAAGAAAATCAAGAGCTTAAAACTAAAGAAAAATCGTAAAAAATTTTTATTATTTGTTGCTGAAGGAGAAAAAAATATTAAAGAGTTTATTAATTCGGAGATTCAGTTTTACAAGATATATAGTACTGTAAAGTTAGACTGGGTGAATTCGACATTAATAAGTGAAAATAATATGAAAAGATTAACTTTTTTAAGAAATCCGTCAAAGGTTTTGGCTGTTTTAAAGTTACCTGTTTTTAAAAATTCTCATAAAAATAGAGTTATATTATGTTTAG
Organism: uncultured Bacteroidota bacterium; assembly: GCA_902514625.1. Classification (GTDB taxonomy): domain Bacteria; phylum Bacteroidota; class Bacteroidia; order Flavobacteriales; family Flavobacteriaceae; genus TMED220. The sequence continues at coordinate 6,666 of CABXRK010000020.1, read as the reverse complement.
ATAATGTTTCTGACCCAGGTAATTTGGGAACAATTATTAGATTATGTGATTGGTACGGTATTAACACTATTTTATGTTCAAGTGAAACTGTAGATTGTTTTAACCCAAAAGTTGTTCAAGCCTCAATGGGATCTTTATCAAGAGTTAATTGCATTTATTGTGATATAGAAAAAAAATTAAAAAATTCAAATAGGTTGATTTATGGTGCTGTAATTGAGAAGGGGGCTTCAATATATTCAGAAAAGATGGAAGACAATTCTATTCTTGTAATAGGAAATGAATCTAAAGGAATTTCTAATAATATTTTGAAAATTATTAATAATAAAATAAGTATCCCTAAAGTTACAAAAAATAAAGGGCCAGAAAGTTTAAATGCTGCTTCAGCTGCATCAATAATAATTAGCAATTTTTTTGTTTCATAAAATTTTTATTCGAAAGTGAAATTAATTATGAACCCTCTTGATAAGAGGTTTTTAATATTGCTAGTCCATGGACTATTGGGGTCGTTATCTTGAATGATTTCATTTTTCATTGAAAATATTCCTCTTATTGAAGGTGAAAATTTAAAATATGTTAGATAAAAGTCTATTCCAATCCCTAATTCATAGTTTATTGTAGGGGATTTTAATCTAAAAACATTGTTTAAATTATCATCGGTGTTTTTTTGATTACTTGATAGATTTATTGAAGTTGACCCCCCCCCTACAATAAAAGGTTTAAAATTATTTATTCTTATTGAATTGAATTTTATTAATAGGGGTAAGTGTATGTAAGTAGATTTAATCTCTCGTATTTTATCTTCTTTATTGGGTAATTCATTTTGATCTGGGTATAAAAGCTTTCTTTGATTTGCATAAAGACCGGGTTCAATTCTTAAATTAAAGTATTTATTTAATCTTAGATCCCCGATTAATCCAACATTAAAACCAGTACTTTTTTCTACTACAATATCCTTAAGTTTATCTATTTGATAATATGAATCTAAATATTCAAACTTAAAATCATAATTGTTAAATCCAATAAAATATCCATAGTGGAGTGTTTTATTATCAAAATTTGGTAGGTTTTCAATTTTTTCTCTAACGAACGGGTATTGTCCATAACTAAAATATCCAGTAATAATAATTAATAGATTGGTAAATAAAATATTTTTAAGGTTTACTCGCAAAATATATTGTGCTAACTCCTAGTATTTGAGATTCATTCTTAATATTTATAAACCCATTTTTCATTAAAATATTGTTAAAATCGTCACCAAAAGGAAAAATAGAAGCCGAATTTAATAGATATTTATAGGGTAATTTGTAGTTAGAAAATAAAATTCCAATAATTGAAGTTAGTATTCTCACATAAAATTTATAAAAAAATAGTAAAATTGGAGATTTAGGAAGAGAAGTTTCTAGGATATATATTTTACCAGTTGGCTTTAAAACTCTAAAAATTTCAGAAAGGCCTTTATTTAAATTTTCAAAATTTCTTACTCCATATGAAACAGTAACTATATCAAAATAATCATTTTTGAAATTCATATTTTCGCTGTTTGACTCTAAAACTTTTATCAAAGAATTTAAATTTTTTTTTCTTATTTTTTTTTTTGCAATTTCAATCATTTGATCTGAAATGTCAATTCCTATTATTTTTTCAGCTTTAGTTTTAGACAATTCAATTGCTAAGTCTCCTGTACCTGTAGCAACATCTAAAATTATCTTCGGGTTCTGGGGTTTAATTTTATTAACTAGATTTTTTCTCCATCTAAGATCTAGTCCAAAAGTTATAATTCTATTTAAAATATCATATCTTTTTGAAATTAGATTAAACATAATTTTTATCTGTGTTTTTTTAGATGTTTTTTTGTTAAAAGGTGATATGTTTATTTCCATTTGATATTAAAATTATTTTTTTTTTTTAAAGCTTCAAAATTAAAAGAGTTTATTAATTATCAATCATGAAATAACTTATTCATATATTTGTATATTATTTTTCTAATTATACTTTATGAAAATAATTATTGCAGGGGCTGGAGAAGTTGGTTTTCACCTTGCTAAACTTTTATCCTTTGAATCTCAAGATATTACTTTAATAGACATTGACAAAGAAAGATTGAATTATGCTGAAAATCAATTGGATATTAAAGTTTTAAAAGGAAGTACGTTTTCTTTGTCAGTAGCAAAAAAAGCAGATGTTTCAAATTCAGATTTATTTATTGCTGTAACTGCTGAGGAAACAACTAATATTACTGGATGTGCTATAGCAAAACAATTGGGATGTAAAAAAACAATTGCAAGAATTTCTAGTATTGAATTTATAAATGAAAATTCTGAAATTGATTTTGGAAAATTAGGTGTGGATGAACTTATCTCTCCTGAATCTCTTGCTTCAAATGAAATTCAACAATTGCTTGATCAATCAGCGTTTAGTAATATTCATGAATTTGAGGAGGGTGAATTAACATTAATTGGCACTAAACTGGATGGTTCGGTTCCGTTTGTAGGGAAAACAGTTAAGGAATCTGCTTCGATTTTTAACGATGTCCATTTTATGCCTATTGCAATTCAAAGGAGGGGAACACAACATACTATAATTCCTAGGGGTGACACTCAATTTAATGAAGGAGATGAGGTCTATTTTATTACCTTAAAAGAAGGAGTTTCAGAAATTTATAAGTTAACAGGAAAAAGTAAAGAATCAATAAAAAATATTATGATTTTGGGAGGAGGTAGATTAGGTTATAATGCGGCTAAAGACCTCTGTAAAAATAATTTTAACGTTAAAATAGTTGAAAAAAACAAGATTAAGGCTCTTCAAATTTCTGATAGTATTCCAGATGCAATGGTTATTCATGGAGATGGACGAAGTGTTGAACTTCTTGAAGAAGAAAATATTGATTCTATGGATGCGTTTATTTCTGTTACTGAAAATTCCGAGACTAATATAATGTCATGCTTAATGGCAAAAACAAAAAAAGTAAAAAAAACAATAGCTTTAGTAGAGAATACAGATTATTTTCATTTGTCCCATTCAGTTGGGATTGATACTTTAATCAATAAAAAATTATTAACTGCTAATGCTATTTTTAGATATATAAGAAGAGGGGATGTGGTTGACATTATTACTTTAAATAATTTTAATGTTGAGATTTTAGAATTTATAGTTAAAAAGAATTCTAAAGTAAATGGTATGAAAATAAAAGATATCGATTTTCCAAGATCTTCAATAATAGGCGGAGTAATTAAAAAAGGGAAGGGTGTAATAGCATTAGGAGATTATAAAATTCTTGAAAATGATAGAGTGGTTGTATGTTGTCTTCATCGAGCTATTCATAAAGTTGAAAGTTTGTTTTCTCAATAAGCATGAATAATATTAACGCAAAAATAATCATTAATTTAATGGGAGTTTTGCTTCTATTCAATGGTGCTTTTATGTTATTAGCGACTTTTGTAAGTTTTTTGGCAAAGGATGGTTCAACTATAAATATTCTTTTATCCGCATTTAGTGTTTTAATAGTAGGTTTAATTTTGATGTTATCTACTAAAAATCATAATAAACAAATTCAAAAAAGAGATGGATATATTATTGTTACTCTTGGTTGGTTATTAATGTCTTTTTCAGGTATGATGCCTTATTTTTTCACTAATACTATTCCAGAATTTTCAAGGGCTATTTTTGAAACTACATCTGGTTATACTGCAACAGGCGCGACTATTCTTAATGATATAGAAATACTTCCGAAAGGTATAATATTTTGGAGAAGTATAACTCATTGGATAGGAGGGATGGGGATAATAGTTTTAACTATAGCTATTTTACCTCTTCTAGGAGTTGGGGGTATGCAATTATTTAGTGCTGAAGCCCCTGGAATTAACAGTGATAAATTACATCCGAGAATTACCGATACAGCTAAAAGACTTTGGTATATTTATGTTGGATTTACTTTTGTTGAAACAATTTTGCTTAAAATTGCTGGAATGAATTTTTTTGATGCAATTAATCATTCAATGAGCACTATAGCAACAGGAGGTTTTTCAACAAAGAATGTAAGTGTTTCTTATTGGAATGATTTTCCTTTAATACAGTATATAATTATTTTTTTTATGTTTATTTCGGGAGCAAATTTTGTCTTAAGTTATTTTGCTTTTACAGGTAAAATTCAAAGGATTTTTAGAGATGAAGAATTTAAATCTTATTTTATTTTTATTAGTCTATCTGTAATATTAGTTTTTGCCATTTTATTTAATAATGTAGAATTAAATAATACTAATTTTTCTCATCCAGAAGTTTATGGAAAATTAGAGAGTTCATTTAGGCATGCTTTATTTCAGGTAGTTGCAGTAGTAACTACAACTGGTTTTGTTACTGGAGATTTTGCTGGATGGACTTCCTTTTTAACTATTTTCTTTTTTGGACTTATGTTTGTCGGTGGTTCAGCTGGATCTACTTCTGGAGGTATAAAAATAGTACGTCATTTATTGATGATTAAGAGTGGTTTCTTAGAATTTAAAAGAGCTTTACATCCAAATGCTATTGTTAGGTCTAGATATAATGGTTCCATTTTAGATCAAAGTATTATATACAATATTTCTGCTTTTTTTATACTTTATATCCTATCGTTTGCTTTCGGATCATTAATTTTTGCGTTGTTGGGCTTAGAACTTGACTCTGCTTTAGGTGTGGCGGCGGCAACATTAGGGAATGTAGGTCCTGCAATTGGTGAATTCGGCCCCTCTTTTTCTTATGATCAATTACCCTACTTTGGTAAATTGTGGGCTTCTTTTTTAATGCTTTTAGGTAGATTGGAGTTGTTTACAGTTATAATACTTTTTACTTCATTTTTTTGGGGTAAAAACTAATAATTATATTTTTCCCCCCAAATATTTTTAAGGTAATTCCTAAAAACGTTTTCTTTTATATTATTGCCAGGTTCATAAAATTTTGAGTTTTTAATTTCTTCGGGCATATATTCTTGTTTAATAAAGCTGTTTTTAGAGTTATGAACATATTTGTAATCTTTTCCGTATTTCAAATCTTTTAAAAGTTTTGATGATGGATTTCTAAGATTTATTGGAATTTCAAGATCTCCCGTTTCTTCAATTTTTTTTTGAGCTTTATTAATTGCTTTATATGCACTATTACTCTTGGGACTATTAGCTAGGTAAATAACACATTGACTTAAGATAATTCTTGACTCTGGCAATCCAACAACATTTATAGCTTGGAATGTATTATTAGCCATAACTAATGCAGTTGGATTTGCATTTCCGATGTCTTCTGAAGCCAAAATAATTAATCTTCTTGCTATAAATTTAATATCTTCTCCGCCGTTTATTAATCTTGCAAGCCAATAAATTGATCCATTTGGATCACTTCCTCTTATGGATTTTATAAAAGCTGAAATTATATTAAAATGTTGATCTCCATTTTTGTCATATAATACAGTTTTATTTTGCACACAAGAGAAAACAAGTTTATTAGTGATTTCAATTTTATTGTTTTTAATTGAATTAATTAAAAGTTCAAAAATTGACAAAAGTTTTCTTCCATCTCCATTTGATAATCTTAATAGAGCTTCTTTTTCTTTCAGAATTATTTTTTTCTTTTTTAGAAATGAATCTTTTCCAATTGCATTATTTAAAATTAAATTTAAATCAGTTTTTGATAATGGATTTAAAATGTAAATTTGGCACCTAGATAATAATGCATTAATAATTTCAAAGCTTGGATTTTCAGTGGTAGCTCCAATTAGCGTTATCTCTCCTTTCTCAACTGCTCCAAGAAGAGAGTCTTGCTGAGATTTACTAAATCTGTGAATTTCATCAATAAATAAAATAGGGCCTTTAGAACTAAACAATTCAGGATTCTTTTGAGATTTTTCAATTACTTTTCTTACTTCTGCGACACCAGCGTTTATAGCTGATAATTTGTAAAATGGTCTCTTTTGTTCATTTGCAATTAAATTTGCTAGAGTTGTTTTGCCTGTTCCTGGAGGCCCCCAAAAAATTAATGATGGAATATTCCCTGCTTTTAAGATAAGATTAATTATTCCATTTTTACCAATAAGATGAGACTGACCTACAAATTCTTTTAAAGTTTTGGGCCGTAAACGTTCTGCTAAGGGTATATTCATTTAATTAAGGTAATCAATTATTAATAATTTCTTTGTCTTATTACTTCATAAAGAACTGCTCCACATGCTACTGATACATTTAAAGAATTTATTTCACCAACCATAGGTAATCTTCCTTTACTATCACACATTTCCATTATTCCTTTAGAAAGTCCTTTTTCTTCAGACCCTAGTACTAGAGCGATTGGAGTTTTTAGATTAAGATTAAATATAAGTTTATCTGATTTCTCAGTTATTGCTATTGTTTGAATGTTGTTTGAACTCATTAAATAGAGGGCGTCTTTTACGTGATTTACTTTTGATATTGATGTTGAAAATAATGCGCCAGCAGAAGTTTTTATTGTATCTGAATTAATAGGAGCACTTCCATTTCTTGGTAAAATTATATTAGTTACACCCGTAGCTGATGCACTTCTAATTATAGCTCCTAAATTTCTAACGTCAGTAATATTGTCTAATATTAAATAAACGGCAGGTATAGAATTATTTAAGTTGTTTTCAATAATTAGTTCAAGATCGTCAAATTCTATTGGAGAAATAGAAGC